>JBDKTA010000010.1 GCA_039680605.1 Planctomycetaceae bacterium
TCCCTTCAGCTCCAGTCTTCGTTCGCCGCCGGCGGCGAACGAAGACTGCCACGGCGCAGCGGAGCTTTTCCCGCGAAGCCGGGCCCCCCATCTATCGTGACAGCGGCGAAGTACGCCTTGGCAAGCCATCCTCTTCCGCGAAGCCGGGCCGAGCTATTAATCGAATCGCAAGGGGTGCCATGGCGGTCGCTTCTCAGCCGCCATGCCGATAACGCCCAAGACCGTACTGCTCCTCTGCCGGGATCATGTGCCACCGAGCAAAGCCCACTCGGTTCCGTTTTGAGCATAGTCTGATCCGGTCAGGCAATCCAAGCCACAGCATGATCAATTTTGGACCAGCAGTATTCCTTCCTGGCGAAGAGTACGTAGGGGCCATTGGGGACAGTCACCCATTATTTTCATAGGCTCACGGTCCTTTTGTTTCTTCTCCAGGCGCGGGCGGCCGACGGGGAGGGGGCGCAGGCGGCGGCCGACCAGACGCTCTAGCTTGGCGATGAACCGGTCGCTGCCCAGCGGGCGGCCGCGGTGCGTCCACGTCCGCATCTGCCGCAGCGTCGGCTTGTCCTGCGGCCGTGCCAGCGATTCACGCCAGTTGCCGTCGGGAGGCTGGATCTTCTTCCAAGCCGCCATGTCCAGCATGCCCCGGGATATCTCGGGAGGCCGCCTCGCCGCAGTGGACCGCGGGAAACGGAAATAGTAGACGTGACTGGCGGTTGGGATTACGAAAGAATATTTCTGCGACGAAAAGGACGAGCAACCGCTTGCCCAGGCGCTGCGTCGGGACGAGAATACAGGCACACCGCTGGGATCGGTGGGATTCGCCAAGAAGTTCCTAGCCGCCCTGGGCCAGCCTGTACTCCCCAAACCCGGCGGGCGCCTCTCAAAGGCCAAGAAGACGAGATGGACACGAGAACCGCGATTCCCGGATAACCTCCGGATAAATTTGTCCCCGGATAACGGATAACCCCGGGGCGGGGAGATCACTATGAGTGTGCGTCTACTCTCTGTGGCATCGGCAGCGTGCATGCTCTGTGTCTGCGGTTGCGACCTGCGGACGCCGCAGGAGCGATGGTCCATCTTCCCCACCGGCGAGCATTACAATTTCATCCAGGCCGTTACGCCGCGATACCTGTGGATGCAAGGCGGCCTGTGGTGCGGTCAGGTCCAGCAGTACGACATGCAACAGCGGATATTGACGGCCTTCACCGACCGCGACGGTCTGCCCATCAGCGGCAACGGCGTCGAGCGGATGGCGGCCCGCAATAACAAATGCCTGCTGCTGTTCGAACGCCAGCCGCGGCTGTTCCTGTGGACGCAGGGCACCGGCTGGCGGCGCCTTCCGGACATCGAGAAAAGCGGCGAGATTCAAGATGCGGCGTTGGACAGCGACGGCGACGTCGTTGTCCTCACGACCGACAGGTCCGGTCCGGCCAAGGCCGCGGCATCTTGCAGCATTCTCAAACTCAGCGGCAGCACTTGGCGCCGGATACGCAGCGACAGCCTGCCTGGGGCTTCGGCGATCGTGCCGCTGGACGAGTGCTACATAATCAAAATCCACGACGGCGTGGGAAAGCTTGCGCGCGTCAGCAAGTCCGCTCTCGATGCTCCGGCAATTCTGCCCGGGACTCTCCCTGACGAAAATCGGCTGGGCTATCTTCAACTGGGCGCCAGGACGTACCTGTCTCTGCCCGGTCCGCTGCACAGCCCCAATGGCCGCCTGGGAGACCTGCGGGGGATGCAACTCCTTCGGGAACTGACGTCGCAAGGCGTGGTTGAATGCCGGCACCAAACGCCGCTGTACCTGGACCTCGAATGCGGGCAGTTCAAACCCATGGTGGTCACGCTCCTTTCGCCAGACAAGGCCACATGCCTGACCGGCTCGGCCTCCCGCTGCGAACTCGACAGCCGTCAGACACCCATTGCCTTTCCCGTTCGCGACATCAACGGCGACATCTGGCTGCCGACACAGACGTACAAAGACGGCAAGTGGACGCCCGTCACCGCCCACGAAGTCCAGGGCATCGAAGCCGCCAGGCCCGACCGCGCTTATTATGACGACCAGCAAGGCCGATGGAGGCGGACGGTGCCGGTCTGGAACCAGGCATTTTCCGTCGTCGACGCGGACAAAAAGCTGGCCTGGGTCATGGACGATTACTCCGCCGCAACGATGCGGTTGATGGACTACAGCGCCGCCCAGCCGCGCCCGGTGCGCGAGGTCCGACGCGAGAGGGACTGGGGGCTGCCCAGCTTTCAGGACCGCCAGGGACGATGGTGGATGTGGCGGTGGAACGTCGTCCGGCTCGACGGCGACGGGAACTCGAAGCGATACCCGCTGAAGAACCCCTCGGCCATCTGGCTGTCTCCCAGGACCGGGGAGGTCTGGGCCGCCGATCATTCGCGCTATCTCAGACACGATCCGGCGCAGGACGCGTTCGTGCCTGCCACGCTGGACCTGCTCTACGAGCAGTTCTCCTTCAAGATCGGGCCCTACGAGTATTCATCCGTGCCCTTGCAGCACGGCCTGGGCATGCCGTCGTTCATGCAGAAGGTACAAGGCCGCTGGGAGCCCTTGGGCCAATGCGCCGCCAGAGGGCAGCGACTCCTCATGCATCGCAAAGACGGCGTGTGGGAGTATGACGCCGCCGCCGGGCGGTGCGTGCGGCTGCACAGCGACTACTTCAATATCGCCTTCGACAGCAAGGGCCGGCGGATCCTGGCGAACCACCACACCATACTGCTTTATGACGCCGATCCTTTTGACGATCCGGGCTATCTGCTCTATGCGCCGCTGCTGCGTGCCCAGGAGCAGACCCTCGCGGCGTGCGTCAAACTGCTGGCATCGCCCGACGCGCGCATCCGCGAGTTCGCCCAAGAGCAGATCAAGGCCCTTTCGCCGCTGGTGAAACCCACCGTGGAGATCATGGCCGAGGACCCGCGGCTGCCCGAACTGACGAGGCAACAGCTCCAACGGGCAGCCGCTGGGATGAGAAGCGACCCGCTGCCGCCAAGTCTCTTTGAGGCGGCACATCCGCCATGCCCGACGTACTAGATGCCCTGACGAGCTACGCTGTAACCCGCTCAACATTCCCCTCCATATGCCGCCAACCGCTTCTCCCATTCCGGCGGTTTCATTTGTCCCCTTATTCGCAGGGTGTACCGCTTGCCGATTCCGTGGAGGCCCACACCACAGACGACTGAGAAGATTTCTGCCTCCGCAACCCACCCCTTGTCCATCAACTTGGAAATCGGCTCGGCGTACCGTTCAGGCACATAGCCGAGTTCTTTGACACGATTAAATATTCCCAGCTTCGCACACACACGAACCACGCGTTTGTTCTTACGAACGAGGAGAATGGACTGCTTCTCTCGGCACTTCTTTACGAGACGCTGCTTGCCCGCGTCCATGATGCCCGCAACGGAAAGGCACGGTATCTCGTGGGGTACAAAACCGGAATCGAGCTTGGCCAGCCTCCTGTGTCGCTCTTCTTCCTCTCTGGCCTTTTCTTTGCGTCGAGCGTCTTCTGCTGCCAATTCTTCAGGGCTGGGGACTCTGTTCTTGCGTCTACAAACTGGGCAGGATTCCAATTGGCCGATTAGGCTGACGGGGGACTGCAGTTGTTCTCCGCAACCTCTACAGGCATAGACGATCATGGTCATGCCCTTTCACCAGAACGAAATGATGAAAGCATTGTAGAGGGAACTGGAGGCCAAGGCAAGGTCTGTCGATTTCGTGAGGCACGAGAGATGAAGGCGTTTAGGCTGGCTCATCCACGAATCTGTAGTGCCAATCCATTAGGATGGTCGCAGGCCTGCTGATGAATCGCTAATTATTCTTGACATGTGTGCCGATGTGGCTATACTGATTTCGTTAGGCCAAATGCCCCGTTGATGGACCCAGGAGAAGCTGCCATTCTACCGGCGCTTGGGTGAGCAGAGACGGAGGCGGGCATATCGCAGGCCTGATCAGGTTGTTTTCTTGCTCATTTGTTAATTGACCGGAAACTCCGGCAGAAGCGAGGTTCACGTGAAGATGAGGGCCATATTAGCATTGGTCTGTGTTTCTCTTGGATTCTCAGGGGCGGGCTTTGCCTCGGTAATCAACATAGACACCTTCAACGTGGGTGAACAGTATGTCGCGGGGGGGAGCAGCAATACCGTTTCGGGGCTATCCACAAGTGATGTCATCGGCGGAGAGCGGTACTTTTCGGTTACAGGCAATGCCCGCCAAGTTAACGGAGAAATCAACACCGTTGACTACCTCGGTGAGGGGACCTACGAATCCGGTCCGCGTTACAGCGGTGGATTCCTACTGGAATATGGGCGGTCAACAGACCTGAACGTGGCCTTGGCCGCCGGCGGTGCGTTCCAGCTCGATTTCACCTATGTGGATCTTGGAACCGGCGCGGGCAACAACGCGATCACGATCACAGTGGCCGCTGACAGTCAGACGGATTCGTACCTTTTGAACTGGCCTGCCACCCCAGGCCAGATAAGCATTCCAGCGTCATCGTTTTCGGTGATCACAGCATGGAACAGCGTGGACCGATTGACTTTCGAGTTCAGTGCCAAGACGGCTGCCGATGTGACTCTCGACAATATCGCTTTCACAATACCTGAGCCCGCGACGATGTCCCTGCTGGCCCTGGGCGGCCTGGCGGCCTTGATTCGGCGGAAGAAGAAATAGTTCCTCAATCCAGATGAGCTTGAGACGGGCGGGATGGGTCGGGGCCGCCCGTTTTCATCCCTTCCTCGGGGCCTGAGATTCGCTGCCATTAGAATGATCCGGGTGGTCACGTTCAGATACCCCGAGGTGTCGTAAGATGCCCATTCTGCGTGCAAGCCTTCCGGGAGAACACTGGCAGGCCCTCCAGTGCCTCCTGAGCGCCATCCAGCTTGAGTTCGATGACTGGCTTGTATCAGCAATGAGTTGGCAAAAAACGGCAAGGGCCGGCACCTTTCGGCACCGGCCCTACTCAAGAGCGGGCGATGAGGCTCGAACTCACGACATTCACGTTGGCAACGTGACGCTCTACCACTGAGCTACGCCCGCATGAACACAAACATTATACCCCTTGCCGCGGGCTTGTCCAGAGGACTTGACAAGAGTTCTGCGCGTTTTTTGCTTCATGCCGCAAGAGGCGGCCGAGCGAGAATTGTGGAGACTCCAGCCATCGCGCGGTCGTCACGGCGGTTGAGATTACTCTTGCCGCCGCGTCGCGCGGCCGAGGTCATGACTTTTGCAGTTGCTTGCCCGCGCGGCGACAAGGGAGTATATTCCACGCAATTCACCAACTGCTGTTTGAGGCAGGCGACACATGCACACATCTATATATTGCACAGCAGCCATCCTGACAGCCGCGGCCTTGGCGGCGCCGGTTCGCCCGGCGGCGGGACAGCAGGCGGCGCCCGGCGCGCCGCCGCGCGAGCGGGCGCTATCCTCAGATCCGCGGGCCCAACTGGCCCGCTCGCAAGACCCGGCCGAACCGTCGGTGCCGCTGGGGGAGCGGGTCGAGTTTCCGGCGGCGGGCATCAGCATGGCGGTTCCGCCGCTGTTCAAGTACGCCGCGCCGACAGCGTCGTCGCAAGGTCCGCAGGAGTTGGCGCGGGCCCTGTGGCAGCGTGCGCAAGGGCCCGGGGCGATGGCCGTCTCGCTGACGGTGGAGGTGGTTGACTCGCAAGCCACGCCGGCCTCGGTCGCGGGCGCCTTCGAAACCCTGGCGGTCAAGATGGGCTGGGTCAGCAGCCTCAAGATGACCACCGAGACGCAGTTGCCCGTGGCGGGCATGCACGCGCTGGCCCGCCTTTACGAACTCAACACCCCGCGCAGCCGCGGGGTTGGGGTGCGCGTGTATTTCATCCGCAACCTGGCGGCTTCGCGGCTGAGACTGTGCTACTCGCTGTCGGTCACGGCGACGCAGAGCGTTCAGGAATTGATGGTCCCGGTGCTGGCGTCGATGTGCAGGAGCATTCAATTGCACGATCTGCGTCACAGCGATACGAGCAAGATCGGCAAGCTGGTCGCCGCGCATACAGACCGCAAACGCGGGTTTTCGATGATGCTGCCGGCAGGTTGGCAGGTTGTGGCCAAGGGAGACGGTGTGGAGTTGCGCGAGCTGGATTTTCTGTCGGGCGGCACGAGCGTCTACCGTGGACAGATGGTGGTGGCGTCGGTAGACACGGACGTGACCGCCCGCAGCAGCGTCGATGTGATCCTGGGGCAGTTTCAGCAATCATGCCTGGCGGGGCAGGGCCTGGAGACAACGGCCGTGCAGCGAGGCCCGCAGTGGCTCAGCGGTCTGGAGGCCTACCAGGTGATCGTGCGACAGAGCGCCGCCGCCAGCGGCAGCGGGCCCGCCAGCCGCCCGGCTGTAACGCGCGTGGCGGCACTGCGGGGCGTATGCACCCTGGCCCAGGGCGACGAGGCGGACCCCTACCCGCAGCGTAACGCGTATCTGATGATTGTCACGGCTCCGGGAAAAGAGCCCGCCCTGGCCCAGGCGTCGATGAACGCCCTGGCCGGCGGGCTGAAGATCAACCTCGCATCGCTGCCGGTTCCGGCGAGCGGTCCGGCCAAGCCGTCAACGCAAGCTGACACGTCGCGCCCGGCGGATGCCCCACCGTCGTTCAGCGCGCAGTGAAGCTATTGCCGGCCGATCGCGCCTTGCAGAGGATGGCTTCGACGTCGCGGGGGTCGTCGCTGGGGGGATTGAGTCCGATGACGAATCGCCCGTGCCGGGCGATATCCAGCAATTCATCGAGCCGCTCGGCCGGAGCGCCCCAGAACCCGATCGGCGCGTGCAGCGAGGCCTCGATCAGTTTTTCGCGCAACGGCGGCATGTCCAGAAGAGCCTGCACGACGCTGGGCTGACCGGGGTCATCCACGTAGTGCTGCACCAGGACCCCACGCGTCGAGCAGACCAGGCCGGCCTGGTAGAGCCCCACCGTGTGATTGTGGTAGAACCCCCCGCCGGTGCGGGCGAAGAACCGCTCGTTGTAAGGCTTCTCGAACTCCAGCGCCATCTCGCGGCTGATGAGGCCGACCGGGTCGCCGTTGACGAAGACGCTGCGGTCGGGCAGCCAGGCGCCCCAGACGGCTGTGCCCCAGCCGGCCGGTGCGGCGGGCGGGGCCTGGCCAGCCAGGAACTCCTCCATCGCCACCATCCAATCCACGCACCAGCCGATCAGGGCGTGTACGCGCTGGGGGTCGGTGTACATTTCGACGAACAGTTCGTTGCCGCGCACGCCGTTGGCGGCATCGAGCGGCGAGCGGTACAGGAACGGCAGCACGTGAAAGTCGCCCTCCCAAAGCCGCCACAGCTCGCGGTTGACCTTCAGCGCGAACTGCACCCACGGATTGTCCGGGTCGAACTTGAGCTGGGCGATCTGCTCCCATGATCGATTCGGCTCATACCAACTGGTGAACCCATCGTGCATCGGCCAGCCGCCGGTCATCGCCGCGTTGATCGCCCCGATGCCCCAGTACACCAGCGCCGTGGGCACCGCGTCATCGTCAAAGCGGTACCCAGCCGCGATGGCAGCTCGATGCTGCGCGACATACTCTTCGATCAAGGCGGGGATGTTGCGATCGTCGAGCACACTCTCGACGGGCCCTTCCTTGAATTTCTGGCACAGATACGCTTCGAGGCTGCACCCCCGCTCGCCCCAGACATAGAACATCAGATCGCCCGGGTCCTTGCGGGAGTGGAAGAGCTTCCACCGGTCCATCCGCTCGGCGAGTTTTTTACGAACGTCCAAATGCCGCTCCACGTGCTATGCTTGGCCGTGCTCTCAGAAGAAACGGACCTGCCGTTCAGCTTCGCCTATTCAACTGTTACCGCCAAGCATGAAAGATTGTGCTGTCGTGTCAACTCCCGCAATTTTGAAAGTTCTCTTATTGTTTCTCTTGGGGCTGGAACAGAAATAGCCCCCGCTCTATAGCAGTAGACGCAATAGACGACATGGGTGCCAGGCTCCATTAGATAGCACCTGCCAGAATCTTTTCTGTCAAGAATGAGCCGTTTGAATTGTGGCAGAGGAATTGAATGGTTTCTCCGGGAATTGAATTCCGACGCGAAGTAGCTTTCTGCTCCTTCATCCTTGTAGACTTGAAAGAGCATTTGGTGGATATGCTTACCACTCCCTGCGCGGGAAACACCTGATCCCAGCGACACTTCTCTGCCGTTCTCGATGAGCAATATCTCATACACTATGGCGGCTCGGCTGACCAATCGAAGAGAGTACGTGCCGTGCGCAACAAGACGCCCTGTTACCGTGCTCAAAGATTGAACCAGCAGACTCGCCTGGTCTGCTAGAACCTGCACGTCAGGATGGACTCCATTGACCCAACCATCCGTAAACCTCGCCAGAAATCGAATGCACTGGCGTTTATTGCCCTGTCCGACAAAATCAACTGTCACCAAAGGATGAAAAAGAATAAACATCCTGCCCACCTGCCGGCAAGACACCTTGGAAATGCTCCAATAGGGGATGTCGTACCGGCGGCCCCAGACCTTTGCAGTCAACCCTGTTTGCGTTGCGCTTACCGCCGCCAATCGGCTCATCAACACCGCCAGCACGAGCAGGATGAACAGACTTAAAACGCTAGCCCACACATATTGAATCTTCCAGTCGCTTCTGATCAGGAGCTTGATGCAGAACCATATCCAGAGCAGGAAAGGTAAGGCGCCTACAACTCGAACGAATCCTGTTGTAACTGCGCTGAACCGCATGGGAAACAGAAGCCGGGACTCCCAAGGCTCCGGAAGGGGTGGAGGCAACGTCATGTCCTGTTTAACCACGACGCGACTCTATCGTACCACGACCAGCTCTTCAATAGAGCAGGCTCGCTATCGACGCTGGTACTGTCACCCGCCTGACAGGAACTCCTCGACCAGCGCGACGAGATTTTCTGTCGGCGTTTCGGGGCGCAGGGGTTTGGCGGGGGCGAGGATGAAGCCGCCGCCTTTGCTCATTTCGATTCGCAGGCGGCGGATCTCGGCGACCAGTTCGTCAGGTCCGGCGAAGGGGATTGTGCTCTGGCTGCCCAGGCAGCCCCAGAAGGTGATCCGATCGCCCCAGGCTTTCTTGAGGGCGTAGGGGTCCATGCCGGCCGCTTCGGGCTGGACGCTTTCCAGCACGTCCAGGCCGATCTCGCAGATGTCGCCCATGATGTCGGCCGTGCTGCCGCAGCAGTGGACGACGGCCTTCTTGCCCTGGGCGTGGATGGCATCGAAGATTCGGGCGTAGCGCGGCTTGTAGAACCGCCGCCAGCGGTCGGCCCCCATGAGGATGCCGCGCTGGATGCCCCAGTCGTCGCCCATGAAGATGGCGTCGGCTTCGATGCCCTCGCAGGCATTGATGAACTCGATCGTCAGCTCGCACATGCGGTCGAGCAGCTCGGCGTAGAAATCCTCCTCGGCCACGCAGTCCATCAGCGTCTCTTCGAAGCCGCGCAGGTACCAGGCGTCCCACATGCATGTCCAGAGGTGGATGTACGTGAAGGAATCGCGATTGGCCGCGACGGCGTCGATCACGCCCTGCCGCGCCTGCGGGTTCAGAAACGCCTGGGCCTTGGGGAAGTCGTAGCCGTCGAACGACGGCTTCTTGAGGCCCGGCTCGATCACGACCGGCGCTTCCTTATCGGTTCGCCAGAGCGTACCGAAGGCGTCGCGATGGTGCGCCTCGTCGATGCGCTGATTCGGCGGCCACGCGATTCCCCCGCAAGGGGCGATGTACGGAATGATCCGCTTGCGCCAGTCGGCATTGCCATAATACGCGTCGACGCGCTCAGCCACGCCGCCTTCGAACGCCAGCGTGTACGGCACCGGGTCCGTCTGGCGGTGGGCGATCTGGTCCAGGATGATCTGGCGCGGGGTCATCCCTATTTAACAACTTCCAAAGCGGCAGCTCTGGCTGCCGCACTCCATAGCGCGGCTGCGTCGACGTCGATCGGTTGGAGGATCATCGCGAACTGGAAGGGGCCGCTCTTGAGGAGGTAGCGGTCCCATGGGCCGGGGCCGCAGCTTCCGGTGCCGATGCCGTTGTGGCGGTAGTCGAGGTTGAGCGTCAGGAAGTCGCGCGGCGTCAGTTCGTGCGTGTGGCGGGCGGCGTCGAGATCCTGCGTGGTGAAGCGATGCACGCTGAAGTTCAGCTCCGGCGCCCCCACCGCCAGCAAGCCGGCGCCCCGCGTGTCGGTCAGGCTCACCCAGCGCACGTCGGTGCGGTTGCCGTTTTCCTGCGGCATGATGTAAGGCGTGTACAGCTCGTCCACGCCCGCACGCCACAGGCCGTAGCGCTGCGCCTGCTTGGTGTCGACGTAGCACTCGCCGGGGCCCCGGCCGTACCAGCTCACGCGGTCCAGCCCGAGCGGCAGGGTCATCTGCAGACCGATCCGCGGCAGCGTGGGGGGCAGTTCGCCCTGCAGCTCGCCGGAGACGTCGATGCGCATCTGGCCGTCGCCGGTGATGGTGTAGTCGTAGCGGCAGAGCAGCGCGTGGCCGGCGACGGGCGGGGCGATGCGCGAGACGACGCTCACCCGCGCGGCCTTGCCGCCGGCGAGTTCCTTTGCTTCAAGGGCGTCCAGGCGGTGATGCAGGCGGTTGAGCCCGGCGTTGCGCCACGAGCCTGCGTTGTCCCAGCCGCGGTCGTTGTCGGTGATCGCTCGCCAGAAATTCAGCTTCGGTCCCGTCCGCAGCAGCGATTGACCGGCCGCCACCCAGCGGCTGATCGTGCCCGACAGCGCGTCGAAAGCGATCTCGAAATCATTACCGGAGACTGTGACGCTGTTGCCGTCGCGCGTCAGGCGCACGGGCGGCATCGTTTTAACGGGCACGGCGGCCACAGCGGCGGTCTTGACCGGCAGGGCGAACTGCTCCCAGGCGACCTCGAACCCCGCAGCCGCCCAGAGGGTGTCCTGGCCGAGCGTGAAGGCAATCATCAGCCGGTAGTCCACGCCGGGCTGACCCTTGGGCATCTCGTAGGGCAGGGTCACATTGCGGCTGGCGTGAGGTTTGATCTTTGGCGCAGCCATCGTGCCGCTCTGGATCACTTTGCCATCGGCCGCAATCGACCACGACATCGTCAGATAATCGAGCCCCAGGAAGTCATGGCGGTTGGTGATTCGCACTTCGCCCTTGGCCAGGTCCACCGCTTCGATCTTCACCGGCTGGATGATCTTCTTGTACTCGGTCAGCCCCGGCGAGGGGCGGCGGTCGGGGAAGATCAGCCCGTCGCAGACGAAGTTGCCGTCGTTGGGCTCGTCGCCGAAGTCGCCGCCGTAGGCGAAATACTCGCGCCCGTCGGCGGTGCGCCGGCGGATGCCGTGGTCCACCCACTCCCAGATGCACCCGCCCATCAGCCGCTCGTACGCCCAGATGCACTCCTCCCAGTACTCCAGCAGCCCGCCGGGACCGTTGCCCATCGCGTGGGCGTACTCGCAGAGGAAGAACGGGTACTGCGCATACCGCATCGACGCCCCGTCGCCCAGGTCGATCGGCTCTTTCCCTTCGCCAACCTTCTTGACGTGGTCGATGTGGCTGTACATGCGGCTGTAGACGTCGGCGACCATCACGCCGCCGTCCCCTTCGTAATGCACCGGGCGGGTGGGGTCCATCTCCCGGCTGCGGGCGGCCATCGCCTTGTGGTTGCAGCCGAAGTTGGCCTCGTTGCCCAGCGACCACATGATGACCGAGGGGTGATTTCGGTCGCGGGCGACCATGCGCTCCATGCGATCGACGCACGCCATTTCCCACGCCGGGTCGTTGGCGGGATTGCCCTTCCAGTCCTTGATGTAGCAGAATCCGTGGGTCTCCAGGTCGCACTCGTCGACGAGATAGATCCCATACTCGTCGCACAGGTCGTACCAGCGCGGGTCGTCGCAGTAGTGCGACGTGCGGACGGCATTGATGTTGTGCCGCTTCATCAGCAGCACGTCCTGCAGCATGGTCTCCAGCGGCACGGCGCGGCCGAGGTCCGGATGGTGCTCGTGGCGGTTGACGCCTTTGAGCTTGATCGCCTGGCCGTTGACGCGGAACACGCCATCCTTGATCTCGACCTTGCGGAACCCCACGCGCTGCGGGACAACCTCGAGCACCTCGCCGCCCGAGTCTTTAAGCGTCAGCAGCAGCGTGTAGAGGTACGGCGTCTCGGCCGACCATTTTTCCACGTCCTTGACGTTGAGCTTGAGCGGGATTTCATCGAGAGCCACGATCTCCGAACTTCTTGCGGCGACCTTCTTGCCGGAAGCGTCCAGCAGTTGCGCTTCCAGTGCGGCGCCTTTGCCGCCGCCGGCGAGTTGGGCCTGCACGTGCAGCGCGCCGTCAGCATAGCTGCCATCCAGGTCCGTCCAGACCTGCACATCCTCGATATGCTGCCTCGGGTGGGCGGTCAGCAGCACGTCGCGGAAGATGCCCGACAGCCACCACATGTCCTGGTCTTCGCAGTACGTTCCGTCCGACCACTGGTACACGCGCACGGCCAGCACGTTGCGCCCGGGCTTGACCAGGCTCGTGATGTCGAACTCGGCGGGGATGCGGCTGCCCTTGCTGAAGCCGACGGCCTGACCGTTGACCCAGAGGTGAAACGCCGAGTCGACGCCTTCGAATCGCAGGCGGATGACCTGGCCTTTCCACTCCTTGGGCACGACGAACTCGCGCCGGTACGAGCCGGTCGGGTTCTCTGAGGGCACGCGCGGCGGGTCGACCGGGATCGGATAGGCCACGTTGGTATAGTGCGGCCGCCCGTACCCGAGCATCTGCCAACTGCAGGGCACGCGGATGTCGTCCCAGGCCGAGGCGTCGAAGCCTGCGGCCTCGAAGCCTTCCGGCGCCGCGGCGGGGCAGGAGTCGTAGTGAAACTTCCAGACGCCATTGAGCAGCATCACGCGCGGCGAGAGGCCCTTGTCGCAGCTTGCGGCCGAGACGGCGTCAGCATGGGGGAAGAAATACGCCCGAGGCGGGCGGCGGTTTCGGTTCGTCAAGCCGGGATTTTCCCAATCGTTCATGGCGGCGTCTCCATTTGACGGTGCGATTCTGCCCCTGCCGCTCGCCGAAAGCAAGCCCCAGGTGCCATGGCGGGCGTTCGTAAGCCGGCATGTCGCCCGGGAAGGCCTGGGACACGGCGGCTCGAAAACGGCCGTCATGGCACCGGCGCTGTTGTCGCGGAGCGGGTGAGCGTTTAGCATGTGAACGATGGAGGTTCCACAATGAACATGCGTTCGCGCAGCATAATCGGAATACTGTTCCTGGCGTCGCTGGCCTTGCCGGCGGCGGCGCAGGTTGATGATCTGGCGGCCGCCTTTGATCGTGGCGGGCTGGTCGTGCAGATCGGCTGGGACAGGGGCACGTTCGATGCTGCGATGACCTCGCTGGGCAAGGGTCTGGTTCAGGTGCTCGATCGCGACGAAGCCAAGGTCGCCGCCGCACGCGAGGCCTTGCGGGCGGCGAAGGTCTATGGGGCTTTTTCGGCTATCCATTTGGAGAGCAGGAAGCTCCCGTATGTGACGGGGCTGGTCAATGCGGTGATCGTCAACGATAGCGCCGCCGTCGAGCCCGCCGAGCTCCAACGGGTGCTGGCCCCAGGCGGAGTGCTCCTGACACGCTCGGGCCAAGCGTGGAAGGCCACGACCAAACCGCGGCCGGCGAATATCGACGACTGGACGCACGCGCTGTACGACCCGAGCAACAATGCCGTCTCGAAGGACGCGGTGGTGGCCCCGCCGGCGCATCTGCAGTGGGTAGTCGGGCCGGATAACGAGCGCAGCCACGATCACTTGGCCAGCCTGAGCACGGCCGTCTCGTGCGGCGGGCGGCTGTTCTACGTTGTCGACGAGGCCCCGGTGCTGGCGGTCAAGCTGCCCTTTCAGTGGAACCTCGTCGCCCGAGACGCCTTCAGCGGCGTTCTGCTGTGGAAGCGCCAGGCCAAAGACTGGTCCGGACCCCGAGGCCCGCGCGATGTCACCGACGATCTGCTGCGCAAGCTCGTGGCGGTGGACGACCGAGTCTATGTCTCGCTCGGCAAGGACCAACCGGTCTGCGCCCTCGACGCCGCCACAGGCAAGACACTCCTGACGTACGAAGGCACCCAAGGAGCAGCCGAGATCCTCTGCGACGGGCGGCGGCTCTACGTGATGACCAAAGACGCGGCCGTCGAAGCAGCGGCTGCTGTGGCCAAGCGGCGCGGCGAAAAGCTCGCGCTCAAACGCGCGATCGTGGTGCTCGACGCCGCCAGCGGCAAGCTGCTGTGGAAGAAGTCCGACGCCGACACGGCCGACCTGATGTCCCAGACGCTGGCCGCTGCCGGCGGGGCCGTGTTCTACCAGAACGGTTTTGAGGTGCTGTGCCTGGGCGCTGCCGATGGCAAGCTGCGGTGGCGCGCCGCCCGACCGGCCAATCACTCGATCATGACCGTTCCCACGCTGGTGGTCAGCGGCGATCTGGTGCTCTCGGCCGACAACGTCGAGAAAGGTCGCGAGAAGCTCGCCGATCCGGCCCCCGGGATGACGGACGAGCCCAAAAAGGCGCCCATGCCCAGCGAGCTGATCGTCTACTCGGCGCGGGACGGCAAGACGCTGTGGCGCTGCCCGTACGGGGCGGTCTTCTTCTCGCACACCGACGTGTTCGTGACGGCTGCGGGCCTGTGGACGGGCAATGTCTGGGGCTGCATGAGCCAGGGCTACACTGAGCTGCGTAATCCCGCCACCGGCGAGATCATCAAGCGCCGCCCCGCCGACCAGGCGGTCTACGGGATCGGCTGCCCGCACCACCGCTGCTACAAGGACCGCGCGACGCAGCGGTATATCTTGATGGGCCGCTCGGGCGTGGAGTTCTTCGACTCCGCCAGCGGGCAGATCGTCCCCAACCACTGGACGCGCGGGACGTGCCAGTACGGCGTGCTGCCGGCCAACGGCCTGCTGTACGTGCCGCCGCACCCCTGCGCGTGCTATGTCGAGGCGATGGTGACCGGCTTTAACGCAATGGCCCCGCGGCTGGCCGGCGAGCCCATCGTGCCTGCATACGACGCGGGCGAGCGCGCGTTGAAAGGCCCGGCGTTCGAGTCGCCCGCCGGCGCGGCGGCGGCCGCGGACGACTGGCCTACCTATCGCCACGACAACGCCCGCAGCGGCGCCGCCTCGACGGTTGTGCCCGCCGACGCCAGACAGCAGTGGAAGCGGACCCTCGGTGGGCGTCTCAGCGCACCGACCATCGCGGCGGGCAAAGTATTCGTGGCCGCCATCGACGCCCATGCCGTGCATGCCCTTGATGCCGCTGACGGCAAGAGCCTTTGGACCTTCACACCCGGCGCCCGCGTGGATTCGCCGCCGACGTATCACGTGGGAAGAGTATTCTTCGGCTGCGCCGACGGGTGGGTCTACTGCCTGACAGCCGCCGATGGCAAGCTCATCTGGCGGTTCAAGGCCGCCCCGCAGGATCGGATGATCGCCGCGTACGACCAGATCGAGTCGGCCTGGCCGGTACACGGGTCGGTGCTGGTGCAGGATGGGATGGTACACTTTGCGGCCGGTCGGTCGTCGTACCTCGACGGCGGGATCTACTACTACCGCCTCGATGAGCGCAGCGGGCGGCAGGTGTCGATGATCCGCATCGACAGCCGCGACCCCAAGACCGGATATCAGGATCCGCGGGCGGTGGCGCACGTGGGCTTTGACATGAAGGGGGCGCTGCCGGACGTGCTCTCGGCCAGGGACGGCCTGGTGTACATGCGGCACACGGGCTTTGACGCCCGCGGCGAGGTGACGACTAAGACCGCCCCGCACCTGTTCAAGCCGGCGGGCTTCCTCGACGGTTCGTGGTTCCACCGCACGTACATGATCATCGGCACGCGGATGTCGTCGGGCTTTGTGCAGTGGGCCGAGGCCGCCAACTACGGTCACGCCGGCGAGATCCTCACCGTCACCGACAAGGCGATCTACGGTTTCGCCCGCAACGCCTACAGCGCCAACGGCGCTCACGTCGGGCAGGGCACGACGCGATACCGGCTTTTCGCAGCCGCCGTGAAGCTCAAGGACAAGCACGTCGTCGAGAATATTCGCGAGCCGAAGGTCGGCGACGGTCCGCAAGAGATACTGTGGTCGAAGGAAGTCCCGCTGATCGCTCGGGCGATGGCGGCGGCTGGCGGGGTGATCTGGATCGCCGGTCCGGTTGGCGATGCAGACCTGTCTGACGGCGAAGAGGCCGAGGCCGCCCTGGAAGGCCGCGGGGCCGGCCTGTTGTGGGCGGTCTCGGCAAGAGACGGCGCCAAACTCGCCCAGAGCCCTCTAAGCACGGCCCCGCAATACGACGCGATGGCCGCCGCCGCGGGCAAACTGGTGCTGTGCCTGATGGACGGAACCGTCGTCTGCTACGGCCGCTGACGCCACGGGCGCAAAAAAAGGACCGGCTTGTCTGAAAGACAAACCGGCCCGGTTGTCCGGTAGGCGGGGGGGGACCTCCGGACCCATGCACATTAACTAATGTGGCCCCGCCAAGTCAAATAAATTATTCAAAAAGATCTCTCGCCAAAAAGATAGTGCCGACCTTCGGTCCCACTTATATTATTCTGAGCAGAATGCTGCCAGTCTGTCGGAAGGTTTCCCCAAGCCGCATCAGGCTAATCCATATACCGGGAACCCTTCAGGGCATCTGAACGTTTCGACTGTCGGCCGGTCAATTCAACCCGGCTGGTGGTTATTGGGAGCCGGACCTGATGACACGCAATTGGACCGCAAAGATGTTCTTGGTCGCGACGATGGCTTTAACGTGCGGCTGCGCTGGCTTGGCCCTGGAGCACGAGGCCCGCGCCCGTCGCGATGTCGCGGCCGTGCAGGGGACCTACCGCCCGGTCTCTTCGCGCCCCGCTCTGCCGAAGTTGACGCCGGCCTCGCCTCTGGCGGATCTGATCCGCTACGCGGTGCTGAATAATCCTTCAGCCGAGTCGGCGTTCTACCAGTGGAAAGCGGCTGTGGAGGAAATCACGCTGGCCCGGTCGCTTCCGGACCCGATGCTGAATATCAACGCCGAAATCACGCGCAGCCTGGAAGGGCTCACGCCGGCGATCATGAGCGACCCGATGGCCAACTGGCCCGGCCCGGGCAAGCTGCCGCTGCGGGCACAACAGGCGTACCATGAGGCGCAGCGAAAACGCGCCAAGTTTGAAAACGAACTGCTGACCGTCACGCTCAACGTCAAGCGGTCTTACTACCAACTGTGGGTCCTTCAGGAGCAGATCCGCTGGACCAGCCAGATCGCCGTTGTGGCCACGCAGAGCGAGCAGGACGCCCTCCAGCGACTGACGGTCGGCAAATCGTTGCAGCAGGACGTGTTGCGGGCTCAAATGGAGCGTGACCGCATCCGCAATGACCTGGCAAACCTCCAGGACTCGCGCGACTCGGTCCTCGCCCGCCTCCGCGCGGCGCTGGGCCTGGGCCCGCGCGAACCCCTGCCGGATTTCCAACTGCGGCTGGATCCGGCAGCCGCTGACTTCACCGAAGCGTCGCTGCTGGAAACAGCCATGGCGCGCAACCCCCGCCTCAAGGAAATGCGCAGCGAGGTCGATCGCGCAATGGCGATGTACGCCCTGGCCCAGAAGACGGCGGTGCCGGATTATTCCTGGGGCGTCGGCGTCAACGTGCTCCAGACGCCCCTGCCGGTGATGCCCAGCTTCGGAATCACCCTGCCCATCTGGCGTGACAAGATCGCCGCCGAGATCGCAAAAGGCCAAGCCGGCGTTGATGCCGCCAGAGCGCGTCTTTCGGCTGAGGAACTGGACTTGGCGGTGCGGTTTGCGGAGGCGGCGCTGGCCTGGCGGCAGGCCGACCGCAACGTGCGGCTGTACGGGCAACAACTGCTCCCCAAGGCCAAGGCCACAATGGAATCGGCGCGAGCCGGTTACGTCGCCGGCAGCAGCGGGTTCCTGGAACTGCTCGAGGCCCAGCGCTCGCTGCTGGACGTGAACATGAATCACAGCATGGCTGTTGGCCAGCGCGAAATCGCCTTTTCGGAACTCTCACTGGTGGTGTTGGGGCGTATGCCCGCCGCCGCGCAAGGCTTGGCCGCGCCGCCTCCGGTCGCCGGCCGCGCAGAAGTCAGGTCCTCTCCAAAGAAGTAATGATTCCAGGAACGAACCTGGGCCGCCGCTCGTTCTGATGGTGCAGGCGGAGATGTATGTAATGAAACGATGGATCCCCTTGGCCTTGTTGGCGGCGTTTTTCGGCCTTATGTTGGTTTTGAGGTGGATGGGGCTTCCTAAGCTTATGGGTCAGCCCAGCAGTTATCTTGGCGCCGGGCCGGTTTTGGCAGGTGCCGTCCTGGCGCTGGCGGCGTTGCGGCAGTTATCCGTGGCGCAGACGACGATTAAAGCCTTTGATGAACCCACCCGCCTGGTCACGGGAGGGATCTATCGTTACACGCGAAATCCAATTTACCTGGGTTTGGCGCTGATGCTGGTGGGAGGATGCATCCTGCTGGGCGGGCGATGCCTGGTGATTCCGGTGTTCCTGTTCGTCGCAGTCGCCGACCGATGGGTCATCCGGGCCGAAGAGAAATTGCTCTCCCGCGCGTTCGGGAATGAATTTGCGATCTACCGATCGAAAACGCCGAGATGGATATGAGAATCGAATATCCCGAAAGGAACTGAAATGAAGTTCATTCTTGCAATGGTGCCGGTGCTGGGTTTAACGATATTATTGGCGGGCTGCAGCCACGACATGTCGAACTGTCCATTCCATGCCATGGCTCGACCCTTCCAGGGGCCCTCGGCCATGAGCGTCGACAGCACGATTACCTTTGCCAATGATCGTTGCCCGATCATGGGCGGCGAAATCGAGGCGGACAAAGTGCCTGCCTCGCTGGTGCGGGACTACAAGGGCAAGAAGGTCGCCTTCTGCTGCGGGGGATGCCCGGCGCAATGGGACAACCTGAGCGATGCCCAGAAGGATGCAAAACTGCGCGGCGTCTCCAAGACGTAGCGATGCCTGACGCTGAGGAGAAGGCAATGTCACGACGATCAACAATCCTCATTGTGCCGGTTGTTTTGGTTTTGGTGGTCTTGGCCGTCGGGTGTCAGCAACCACAGGAACTGACGCATGGCGCGGGGCAGACCTTGACTTCGGGCGATGCTCCCAGCGTCCTTTGCGATAGATGCAAGACAGTCTGGATTAAGCGTCCCGACACCAACATCAAGGGCATGATCACTTTGCGCCCGGAAAAGGTGATGGAATGCCCGGACTGTAAGTCGGCCGCGGAAAACTTCTTCCTGACGGGAAAGCTTCAGCACAGTTGCAAGACCTGTGGCGGCACGATGGAACAATGCCACACTCATTGATTCGCCGCGATCGCGCAGCCCTCGACCGCGACATAGGCAGTTGTTGGAGAATTGCCATGAGACTATCTTTCCGCCATCGGTGGCTGCCGGTGGTCTTGAGCGTGATGGCGCTCTTCCTGGCCGCCTCGTGCAGCGACAGCGGCGAGCGACAGGGTGGATCGCCGGGTTCAGCCCCGGCGGCGCAGCGGATTCTGTACTGGTCCTGCTCGATGCACCCACAGATCAAGGCCCCGCAAAGTGGCAAGTGCCCCATCTGCTTTATGGACCTGATTCCCGTTTACGAAACCTCGCCCGACGGGGGCGATGGCGGCGCTGCCCGCCTGACGCTCTCGCAGACCGCACGCGAACTGGCCGAGATCGAGACGGCCCCGGTGGAACTGCGGGTTCCTGCCGCTACCGTCAATCTGTCGGGCAAGATCGAGCTGGACGAGACCAGGCTGGCCCAGGTCGCGGCGTGGGTGGGCGGCCGCGTCGACAAAATTTTCGTCGACTACGTCGGCAGAACCGTCGCCAAGGGCGATCCGCTAATCCTGATCTACAGCCCCGAGCTGCGGGCGGCGCAGGAGGAGTTCCTGATCAGCCGGCGGCAGCTCGATGCCGCCAAGTCCGGCGGCGATGCCGAAGCCGCCGCCTCCGCTTCGGCGCTGGAGGCCGCGTCACGCCGCAAGCTCGAGCTGTGGGGCATACTGCCTTCGCAAGTTGACGAGCTGATCAAGAGCGGCCGCGCGAGCGACCAGGTCACCATCTATGCCCCCGCCGGCGGCACAGTGATTGAACGTGATGCCTACTCCGGCAAATACGTCGAGGCCGGCGAGCGGCTGCTGGGCATCGCCGACCTGAGCACCGTCTGGGCGGTGCTGGACGCGTATGAACTCGACATCGCCCTTCTGCGAAGCGGCCAGGAAGCCAGGTTCCAGACCGACGCCATGCCGGGCAAGACCTTCACCGGGCGCGTCGTGTTCATTCAGCCGACGCTCGATGAGGCCACCCGCACAATCAAGGTTCGTCTCGTCGTGCCCAACCCCGACCAGCAGCTTAAGCCCGGCATGTATGTTCGCGCAGCCATCGCGGCCGCGCCTGCGGCCGGCGGGCAAAAGGTTCTGATGATCCCTGCCACGGCGCCGCTGCTGACGGGAACGCGGGCCGTGGTCTATGTCGAAGAACGCACGAACGAGCAGGTGTCATACGTCGGGCACGAGGTGGAACTCGGCGGCCGCGCCGGCGACTACTACATCGTCCGCTCGGGCCTGAGCGAGGGGCAGCGCGTCGTCACGCGCGGCAATTTCAAAATCGATGCGGCCCTGCAGATCCAGGCCAAACCCAGCATGATGAAACCCAAGGAGGCTGCCGGTGCGGCCACTCAAGCCGTCCCGCCGCAACATCAGCACAGTCCGACGGGAGGGCGGCCATGAACCCACTGCCGCGGCTTGCGGATCGACCGCCCGTGCAGGGGCCCATCAACAAGACGATCCGCTTCTGCCTGGAAAACAAGCTGGTGGTCTTCCTGCTGCTGGCGTTCCTGGTGGGCTGGGGCATGTACGTCATGCCGTTCAAACAGCCCATCGCGGGCCTGCCCAGCAATCCAGTCCCCGTCGACGCCATTCCCGATATCGGCGAGAACCAGCAGATCGTCTTTACGGACTGGCCCGGGCGCTCGCCGCAGGATGTCGAAGACCAGGTCACGTACCCGCTGACGATCGCACTGCAGGGGATGGCCGGCGTCAAGAATGTCCGCAGCCAGTCCATGTTTGGTTTCTCGACGGTCTTTGTAATCTTCAACGAGGACGTGGAATTCTACTGGGCCCGCACGCGACTTCTGGAGCGGCTGAACATCGCCCAGCAGCGATTGCCCGAGGGCGTTATTCCCGCTCTGGGGCCCGACGCCACCGCACTGGGTCAGGTGTTCTGGTACACGCTGGAGGGGCGTGGCTTCGACATGCAGGAGTTGCGGTCGATCCAGGACTGGTACGTCCGCAACATGCTCCAGTCTACCGAGGGCGTCAGCGAAGTCGCCTCCATCGGAGGCTACGTCAAGGAGTACCAGGTCGACGTCAACCCCGACGCCATGCGGGCGCAGAAGGTCATGCTCCAGGACGTATTCATGGCTGTCAATCGGGCCAACATCGATGTCGGGGCCGAGACCATCGACTTCAACGGCGTGGAATACACGCTCCGCGGCAAGGGTTTCATCAAGGGCGTGGAGGACGTGGAGAACGTCCTGCTCAAGACCAACAACTCCGTGCCCATCTATGTCAAGAACGTCGCGACGGTGCACCTGGGGCCGGCCCTGCGACGCGGGGCCCTGGACAAGGAAGGCGCCGAGGCCGTCGGCGGCGTCGTGCTGGTACGCCACGGCGAGAACCCGCTGGCGGTCATCGAGCGGCTCAAGCAGAAGATCGACCAGATCCAGCCCAGCCTGCCCAGGAAGACCCTCGCCGACGGCACGGTCAGCCAGGTGCGGATCGTGCCCTTCTACGACCGCACCGACCTGATTCACCAGACGCTCGACACGCTCAAGGACGCGCTGGTCGAGGAAGTGCTCATCACATGCTTCGTCGTCTTCATTCTGCTGGCGCACTTCCGGTCCAACATCCTGATCTCGGCGAATCTGCCCATCGCGGTGCTGGCGTCGTTCATTCTCATGAGGATCTTCAACGTCGAGTCGAACCTGATGAGCCTGGGCGGCATCGCCATCGCCATCGGATCGATGGTCGACATGGGGATCATCCTCTGCGAGAACATCGTGCGCCATTTCGACGAGGCTGACCCCAACGAAGACTCCCTCGAGGTCATCTACCGCGCCGCCAGCGAGGTCGGCAGCGCCGTCGTGACGGCCATCGCCACCACGCTGGTCTCGTTCATACCGATCTTTGCGCTGACCGGGCCTGAGGGCAAACTGTTTCGCCCGCTGGCGTACACCAAGACGTTTGCCCTGTTCGCTTCGGTGTTCGTGGCGCTGACGGTGCTGCCGGCCTTTGCCCACATCCTGTTCCGCCGCGGCAAGATTCACATGAGCATCCGCGCGATCGCCTACAGCGCCCTGGTGGCCGCCGGGGTGGTCGCGATCTTCTGGCTGTCGTTCTGGGCGGGCCTGCCGCTGATCCTGGCCGGGGCGTATCTGATCGCCGAGAAACGCCTGCCCCAGCGCGTGCGGCGGTGGATGCCGTACATCACCTCCGGCCTGGCCGCACTGTTCATCCTGGCGCTGCTGACCATGCACTGGATGCCGCTGGGCCTGGGCACCAGCCTGACCAAAAATCTGGTATTCGTCTTCGGGATCAACATCCTCTGGACGTCGGCGCGGTTGCTGGTGATCTATTTCTATCCGCATCTGCTGTCGGTCTTCCTGCGGCACAAGGTGGCGTTCATGACGGTTCCGGCCGTCATCTGCGCGCTGGGCCTGACGGTCTGGCTGGGATTCGACAAGACCTTCGGCTGGATTCCTGGCACGCTGTCCAAGGCGGGCGTGCCACAGGAGAAGGTCCGAGGGACGACGCTATGGGTCGGGGCTCATCACGAGTTTCCCGGACTGGGGCGGGAGTTCATGCCCTCGCTTGACGAAGGGTCGTTTCTATTCATGCCCACCACCATGCCGCATGCCTCCATCGCCCAGGCGCTGGACATCGTGCAGAAGCAGGACCGGGCCATTCGTGCCATCCCCGAAGTGGACATGGTCGTGGGCAAGATCGGCCGCGCCGAGACGGCGCTGGATCCGGCCCCGGTCTCGATGATCGAGACGGTCATCACGTACAAATCGGAGTATGGCCTGCCCGATCCTGAAACCGGTAAGCGCCCGCGGTTGTGGCGAGACCACATTCGCAGCGCCGACGACATCTGGAACGAGATTGTCAAGGCCGCCGAAATTCCCGGTTCGACCTCAGCCCCGAAGCTCCAGCCCATCGCGGCGCGCATCGTCATGCTGCAGTCGGGCATGCGAGCGCCGATGGGTGTGAAAGTGCGCGGGGGCAAGCTGGAAGAGATCGAGAAGGCCGGATATGACATCGCCCGGCTGCTCAAGGAAGTGCCTGGGGTGAACCCCGAGGCCGTCATTCCCGACCGCGTGGTGGGCAAGCCCTATCTCGAGATCGAGCCCGACCGCAAAAAGCTGGCGCGCTATAAGATCGCCATTCAGGATGTCCAGGACGTGATCGAGATCGCCCTGGGCGGCATCCGGGCTACCACCACCGTCGAAGGGCGCGAGCGGTACCCCGTGCGCGTGCGCTACCAGCGGGAGTTGCGAGACACGGCCGAGGCCATCGAGCGGATCCTCGTGCCTTCCAGCGAGGGGGTGCAAGTGCCTCTGGCGCAGTTGGCGACGATCACGTACGTCGCCGGCCCGCAGGAGATCAAGAGCGAGGACACGTTCCTGGTCTCGTACGTGCTCTTCGACAAGCTCAAGGATTTCGCCGAGGTGGACGTCGTCGAGGCCGCCGCCGAATACTTGCGACAGAAGCAGGCCTCGGGCGGACTGGTTCTTCCGCCCAACACGCATTACATCTTCGCCGGCAGCTATGAAAACCAGTTGAACTTCCAGAAGCGGTTCATGGTGCTCCTGCCGGCGTCGCTGCTGGTGATCTTCCTGATCTTGTATTTCCAATTCCATTCCACGCCCATCACGCTGCTGATCTTCGTGCAGATCGCCGTCGTCTGGGCCGGCGGATTCATCGCTCTGTGGCTGGCCGGCCAGCCGTGGTTCGACTTCGATATCTTCGGCCGAAGCTTCCGCGACATCTTCCACCTGCGCCAGTACAACCTCAGCGTAGCGGTGTGGGTGGGCTTCATCGCCCTGTTTGGATTGGCCACCGACGACGCGGTGGTCATCGTGACCTACCTCAACCAACTCTTCCGGTCGCGCCCTGTCGGTTCAATAGCCGACATCCGCAATCTGATCATCGAAGGCGGCAGAAAACGCGTCCGCCCGTGCCTGATGACCACCGCTACCACCGTCCTGGCGCTGTTGCCTGTGCTGACGTCGACGGGCAAGGGCGCCGACGTGATGATTCCGATGGCGCTGCCGCTGGTGGGCGGCATGACTATCGAACTGATCACGCTGTTCATCACGCCGGTGATGTACGGCGCGCTGAAGGAACTGCTCTGGAAGCTCAAGCGGACCAAAGGCCACTTTGTTATCGCGGTCGACGCGCCGCCACCCGTGCCGCCGACGAGCTTCTAAGGCGCAGCTCAATCAATTGACGTGGATTGCCCACCCCGCATACACTACCCAATCCACAAAAGCGAAGGTCGTTCGATATGCACTCTCACATGAAGATATGCGTTGCGACTATTTCCGGCGCCATCGCGCTGCTGATGGCCGTGGCTGCGTGCCTCTATGCCGACGCGGCGCCGGCATCGCCCGCGGTCCAAGTCGCCGGCGCGGCAGGGGAATTCGACTTTGGATACATGGAGCCATCGAGCAAGCGGAAGGCCGTGTTCGTCGTCAAGAACACGCTGGACCGCCCGCTGACGATCAAGGACGTCAAGCGCGAATGCGACTGCACAAGCGTCTCGCTCAAGACGCCCGCGACGGTGGCGCCGGGGCAGAGCCTGGCGATCGAGGTGGATTTCACCGCCCCCAAGGACCGCACCAATTACGTCACGCGCGTGATCCTTTTCACTGATGACGCCGCGCGAACCCTCCTGCCCCTGACGCTGCGGGCGACGGTAGGCTTGCCGTTGACGTTCACCCCCCGCCGCGTCAGCCTCGGCAACCTCCAGGCCGGCCAAAAAGCCAAAGGCGCCGTCGAACTGACGAACTTTTCAACCGCGGCTGTGACTCTCAAGGCCGCCTTCGCCAAAGGGCCCAAGACGTCGGTGGCTGCCCCGCTGGGCGAACTGGCGGCAGGCAAGAGCGCGAAAGTCGAGTACGCTTTCGAAGCCGCTGCGGCGGCGGGCAACTACGAGATCAAGATCTGCATAGAAACCGATAACGTCGATCAGCCGCAGGCATGCCTGTCGGTGGAATACACCGTCGCCGGCGCAGGAAGTGCCAGATGATGTCACGTCGGTCAATCATGATCATGCTGGCGGCTGTGGTGGTACTGGCCGCGGCGGGTGCTGGGCGTGCGGCGGAGGCCCCGCTTCAGGTCGTATTCTTCATGTCGCCGACGTGCGATCACTGCATGAAGGTCAAGCGGCACCTTCCGGATATCCTCAAGCAGTTCGGCTCGCGCGTCGAGGTGCATGAGCGCGACCTGGGCGGCCAATTGCTCTTGTGGGAGGAAATGCGGGTCTATGCCGAGCACTACAAGGTCGAGGTGAAGGCCCCTCCGGCGGTCTTTGTCGGTACTCGGGCGATGGTCGGCGAGGAGGACATCCTCAAGTCGCTCGAGGCTGCAATCTCACAGGCTTTGGCTGGCGGCGAAGTAACGTTTATGCCCGGTGCATCGCCGGTGGGGACGGCGGCTTCAGGCCCGGCCTCGGGCGCCGCCCCGGTGGCGGCGGCGGCTTCGCAGTCCATGATCGAGCGGTTCAAGAGTCTGGGCGTCGGGGCGATTATCGTGGCGGGCCTGGTGGACGGCATCAATCCTTGCGCGTTCACGACGATAATTTTCTTCCTTTCAATGCTGGGCTACCTGCGCAAGTCGAAGCGCGACATTATCATGGTGGGCGTGGGGTTCACCGCGGCGATCTTCGTGACGTACCTGGCTCTGGGGCTGGTGCTGATGCAGGCGCTGATCGAGTTCAAGGCCCGCGTCGTCGGGGCCGGCGGTCCGATGATCCTGGGCCTGGTGGTGGCGGCGCTGGTGTTTGCGCTGTCGGCCTGGAGCCTCGTGGACGTGATCCGCTACAAACGCAGCGGCGACGTGCGGTCGATGAAGCTGGGCTTGCCCAAGGGCATCAAGCAGCGCATCCACAAGGTCATTCGCGAGGGGCTGACGTCGCGGCGGTTGTTCATCGGCTCGGTGGTCGTCGGGTTCATCGTGGCGGTGCTGGAGTCGATCTGCACCGGGCAAACGTACGCGCCGGTTCTATACGTCATCCAGGAACTGCCCTCCCTGCGGGCACAGGCCCTGCCCTACCTGCTTTTGTACAACATCATGTTTATCCTGCCGTTGGTGGTGATATTATTCCTGGGATACAAAGGCGTGACCTCCGAGCGGCTGGGCGACTTCATGCACCGCCACCTGGTGGGCATGAAGCTGGGAATGGCCGCCTTGTTCGCCGCGCTGGGCGCGGTGGTGCTGATGACCGTCTGGATGATGCGGTGAGGACAGCGATGGGCACAGGGACATTGCGGCTGCTGGCGGTGGCGGTGATGGTAACGGCTTTGGCGGGCGGATGCGAATCGTCGGGCCGTAGCATCGAACCGGGACGGGCGGCGGCGCCCGAGGTGGCGCCGGCGTCGTTTTTGTCGCTGGTGGGACACCCGGCCCCGCAGTTTACGCTCAAGGACCAGCGCGGCAACGACATCGCCCTGAGCAGCCTGGGCGGGCAGTGGGTCGTGCTGCATTTTTATCCCAAGGACGACACCCCCGGCTGCACCTGCGACGCCACCGATCAGACGAAGATGCTGGGGCGCCTGGCAGCGCTCAAGGCCACGGTCTACGGCATCAGCGACTTCTCGGCGGCCAACAACAAATACATCGTCGAGAAGTACAACCTGGGTTTCGACATCCTCAGCGACATGGACCATTCAGCCGCGGCGGCATATGGGGCGGCCTCGTCGGCGGGGCGCGGCGCCGCCATGGGGCGCATGACGGTAATCGTGGACCCCGCCGGCGTGGTGCGATATCATTCCAACCGGGTGGTCGCCGGGGAGCATGTCGACCACCTGGCGCGGACGCTGACGCAGCTTCGCGTCTCATCGCCAGCCGTTCATTAGCCTGCGTCGCTCTGACGCAATGGAAAGGAACGACACATGACAAGTCCCCAGACGTGTTCTTCCAGAGGCGCCTGTCCCGTGCGGCGGCGATGGACCTCGTACTTCCCGGGCCTGTCGCTGCTGGCCTGCACGATCCAGGCCCTGTTCAGCGGCGGATGCGGCGGCGGAAGCCTCATGGAGATCGAGCCTTCCGCCTTCGACGCGCAGGTGCTCAACTCCGACAGGCCCGTGCTGGTGGAGTTCTACAAAGCCGGCTGCCCCACCTGTCTGGCGCTGGAGCCGGGGTTGGACCAGTTGGCCCAGGAATACCAGGGGCGGGTCGTCTTCGCCAAGTTCAAGGTCTATGAGTGGTACTTCGGTGTTCCCGCCGCCGACATCAAGGACCGCTACGACGTCTGGTGGACCCCGACGGTCATTCTTTTTGTCAAAGGGCAGGAGTATCACCGCTGGGTAGGCGACTATAATCTTGACGACTACCGAAGCGTGCTCGACGAAACAACGGCCGGCGGCCTGGGGGTCCCCAAGCCCGCTGCTCCACAGGCGCCGCAGCCGATGAAAACATGATCCGACGGCAGGGCCCGCAGGGCGGGCCCCGGGTGCCATGGCGGCCGCTTCTCTGCGGCCATGCTTGCACAGCAGCGTCGGGGACATGGCGGCTCAAGACGGCCGCCATGGCACCCAGCGCTCCATTCTTAAGCGATTCTTGAATCCGCGACCACTTTTGCCGCGGGCAGGGCTGCAGAATCATTTTTTTCGCTCAGGGCCGGATGGTATGATTGCCGACTAACAAACACGCCGTGGCCTTATGCGCCGCAAAAGGAGTTTGACATGACCCTGCGTTCACTGTGCCTGCTAACGCTTTCGTGCGCTGCGATCCTTCTGTCGGGTTGCGGCGAGGACTACGCGAACATCACGCCCCTGGCGGACCAGCAGCAGTTCGAGAACGCCCTGAAGTCCGACAAACCGGTCCTGATGGACTTCTACAAGGACAGTTGCCCCACCTGCGTGATCCAGGAAGCCGTGATCAACGACATGGCCCCGGAATACATGGGCAAGGTCGATTTCGTCAAATACAAGATCCTTGAGAGCAATTTCAGCCCCGCCTCCAAAGCGATTAAAGACCGCTACAAACTCAACTGGGTGCCCACGACGATGCTGTTCGTCAACGGCCAGGAAGTCAAGCGATGGGAGCTTAATCACGGCGCCGACGAGTTCCGCACCGCCCTGGACGAAGTCCTCGCCCGTCCCACCGCCGCCAAACCCGCCGCCGCCCCCATCACCACTGCCGGCAAGCTCCCGGCCAACTGGGACGCCAACAACAAGAAGTGCATCGAAGGCCAAGGCTGCCCCATCGAGTAGGCCCGACTCTCGGATCCGGTGACCGCCCAAAAGGGTGCCGTGGCGCGCAGGGCCGAAGGCCCGGAGAGCCACGATCCCCGAACTGCACAGTGGTGAAGTCGTGGCTGTCGGGCTTCGCCCTCCCGCCACGGCACCCGCTCGCCCGGCGTGGCGCGTTTTGCCAAATTGGGCCTCGGGCAGTTATAAAGTTGAACTTTAATATAGCCCAACTGGCAAGCCGAGGATGAAGCCTCCGTGCAAGACTTCTTCTCTTCTGGGTTTTCTCTGCGCCTCTGTGTCGTGAAGCCGCCCCTTCAATTAGAAGAGCCTCCTGCGTTATGATCGTCACTTTAAGGAGCTACCGGCGTGGATGAATTGCGAATCGGCGTGATCGGGGCCGGCGGGCGAGGCGGCTTGGCGGGGCATGCGCACAAGCCTGACCAGGGCAGCTGCGTGGTGGCCGCCTGCGACATCCGCCCAGAGATGCAAGAGCACGTCAAGAAGTGGTACGGGCCCGACTGCTTCTTCTGCACCGACTATCGCGATCTGCTCAAGCGGTCCGACGTGCATGCCGTCTTCGTCACCACGCCGGATAATTTTCACGAAGAGCACGCCACCGCAGCCCTCGAGGCGGGCAAAGCCGTCTACTGCGAAAAGCCGCTGGCGATCACCATCGCCGGGGCCGACCGCATTTTGAACGCCGCGCGCGATCGCAAGGGCAAGCTCTACGTCGGGCACAATATGCGGCACTTCCCGGCCATCATCAAAATGAGGCAGCTCATCGACGCCGGCGCGATCGGGCAGGTCAAGGCCGCCTGGTGCCGCCACTTCGTCTCCTACGGCGGCGACGCGTACTACAAGGACTGGCACAGCGACCGTCGCAACAGCACCGGCCTGCTGCTGCAGAAGGGCGCGCACGACATCGACGTGCTGCACTGGCTCTGCGGCGGCTACACGCGCCGCGTGACGGCGATGGGCAAGCTGGCGGTTTACGGGCAGATCACCGACCGCCACGAGGGCGGCTACGGGCACATGAAATGGGACCAGGCGTTCTGGCCGCCGCTGTCGCAGACGCAGCTTTCGCCGATCATCGACGTCGAAGACGTCTCGATGATGCTGATGGAGCTCGACAACGGCGTGCTGGCCAGCTACCAGCAGTGCCACTTCACGCCCGATGCGTGGCGCGACTACACGATCATCGGCACGCTGGGGCGCATCGAGAACTACAACGACTGCGGCGCCTGCGACATCCATCTCTGGAACCGCCGGGCCGACGGCTATCGGCCCAAGGGCGACGAGGTCTTCCACGTCGATGGGGAGATGGGCGGACACGGCGGGGCCGACGAGCGCATCGTGGCCGAGTTCGTCCGCTGGGTGCGCAGCGGCGGCACCATCGCCACCAGCCCGGTCGCCGCCCGCTACAGCATCGCCGCCGGATGCATGGCCACGCACTCGCTCCGCAACGGCAGCCAACCCCAGGACGTCCCGCCCCTGCCGGCGGACCTGGAGCAGTGGTTCGCTAAGACGCGATAGAACTCATGGAACGCGGGGATATGGCCGCCGGGAAACGGCCGCCATGGCCCCTGTCAGGGCACGCAGGTAAACCCGGCCGTACGGAAGTGATGATCGAAGGTAAAGGCTTGCTTGATCCGGTTGTGCCGCATCAATACGAATGAGATGCAATCGGTGAAGCTGATCTTCTGGTCGGCAAACTTCCTGAACAGCTCCAGCGCCTCCAATTCGTCTTTTTCCGCTGGGCGCAGAATCATCAGCCGCGCGGATGCATAAAGGCTTTGACCTTTGGCGGCGGCGTACTCGTAACCTGCCCGGCGCGCCAGGAACGTCAACATCTCATCGAGCACAAAACTGCTGGTGAATACCCTGTCGGAGCCTCGCGCCACATGCGCCCAGAACTTAGCCGCGTCCGCGTGGTTCTGGTCCTTCTGATTGTAGAGCGCTACGAATCCCGAGGCATCGACGAAGATCATTCCTCATCCCCATAAAGGTAATCGTCCAGCCGCTCCGAAATATTTGCCGGACCGGAATCCTTGTACGTTGCGGTATCGGCAAAGAGAGGGTCCTGCTCGTCCCCACCCTCTGCATCTATCTGGGCTTGCATGCAGGAGCGGATGAACGCGCCAAGAGACATGCTCCTGGCTTTGGCACGCCGTGACGCATTATGCCTGAGCTTGTCAGGCAACATGATTGTCGTTCGCCTCATTGACCTTGCTCCTTCGCTCACACATACATAATAGCATATGCATAACTATCGGCAATAACCAATGCGGCCAATATTGTCGCACCCTCGTTTCGCCGTCGGAGCAAATAGGGTATCCTCAAGCACATGCTCGCTGTTGCGATGATCCATTTCGATTCGCCGTGGGCGCTGGTGGCGCTGGCGGCTGTGCTGATTCCATCAGGGGCCGCGGCGCGGATCTGGTGGCGCGGGGGCCGCGTGCGGTGGCTTAGCACGGCGATCCAGACGCTGGCGGTGGCGGCAGTAGCAATCGCGCTGGCCGGACCGCGGGCGCCGGTGCGGTCGCAGGCGGCAGGGGCGTGGCTGGTGATGACGGACGCCTCGGCGTCCGTGCGCGGCCAGGGCGAATCGCCGATAGCGTGGGATCACGCCCTGGCACGCAGCGACTACACCTTCGCCGCCGGCGTCTATGCCGGCGCCCAGCCCCCCGGCGAGCAGGACACCATGAGCACTCGCGCCTCGGCGGCACTGGCGGTAGCCGCGGCCCAGGTACGGCAAGGACAGGCCGGCGGCGTGGTGATTCGCACCGACGGGCGATTCGACGCGACCGACCCGTGGCCTGGTGCGGCCAGCGCCCTGGCGGCCGCGGGCGCGAATATCCTGATCGTCCCGATGGACTCTCCCCCGCCGGACGCGCGGGTGCTGAGCGCGACGGCCCAAACCGACGCCGCCGGCGCGGTAGATCTCAACATTTCGATAGCCTCGAACGCCCCGCAGCGCCGACGGCTGCGGGTGCTGCGCCGCGCCGGCGGCAGCGAGAGCATCCTGCTCGACCGCCAGTTGGACCTGCTGATGGATGATCGCACGACCATCCGCGTGGGCGACCAGACCAGGGGCGAGGCCGTACAGTACGCGGCGCAACTGACCCCGCCCGACGCGATCAGCGAGAACGACCAGGCCTCGGCGCTCGTCCTGCCGCGACAGCAGACTCTGGCGGTGGTGGCCGCCGACCCCAAGCCCCTCGTTCAACTGATAGGTCCCATCAAGGGCGCTGATGTTGCGGCCATCCGCGCCGCGGCGCTGCCTGCGCGGGCAGAAGAACTGCTCAATTACTCCGCCATGGTCATCGCCGACGACAGCGGACTGTCGTTGACCGACGTCCAGCGCGCCGCCGTGGCGGGGTACGTTCGCGGCGGCGGCGGGCTGGTGCTGATCGGCAGCGGTCCGCGGCGCGGTCCGGGCGACCTGGCCGATCCCCTCAACACCGCCCTGCCGCTGGTCGCCAACGCGTTTCAGCGCAAGCCCCTTGACCTGCGGATCGTGCTCGACGCATCCGGCTCGATGAACATGGTGACGGCAGCGCCCGACGGCGGGCGGCAGATCAAGTTCGACCAGGCTGCCCAGGCCGTCGTCAGCCTCGACCGCTATCTGACCGCCGCCGACGCTCTGGAGATCATCGCCTTCTCCGACGTCCCGCGGCGCATCTATTCCAGCGGCGCCGCCGCGATTGATTTTGCCGCCGTGCGCCAGGCGCTGAACCAGGTGCGCCCCGACGGAGCGACGAAAGTCGCCCCCGCACTGGCGATGGCCGCCGACGCCCCCGCAGGCGATCGCACCGCCCTGGTCATGCTTGTCAGCGATCTGGACACGCAGCCCTTTGACGTGAAGGCCCTGGCGGAGACGTTCGGCCGCAACACGCTCGATCTGGCGATCGTCGCCATCGCCGCCGCCGGGGCGGTGGATCAGCGATACCCTGTCGAGGACCTGGCGGCGGCGCTCAAGGCCCCGCTCGTTCGCCGCGGCGATCTGCAGGGCCTGGCGGAAATCTTCGGGCGCTTTGTGTCCGATGCGCGGGGCGACGCCGTTCGTCGAGGGCAGTTCAGCGCCGAATTTTCCGGCGGCGCCTTGGGAGTGCCCGGCGCGTCGATGCCGCTCGATGCATATGTGTTATCCGCCGCCGCCGGGGGCGCCGAAGTGCTGGCTCGCGTGGGCAGCGACCCGATCGTCGCCCGTCGCGGCACTGGCCAGGGCCGCAGCGTCAGCATCGCCGTGCCGCCGGAGGACCTGCGCGGTCCCTGGTGGGCCTGGGCCAAAGACAGCGCTCTGCTACCGGCGGCGCTGCGGTGGGTGATGCGCCCCGAGAGCGACAGCCGCTTCAGCGGCAACGTCGCCCTGGCGGACAGTCGCCTGCGTCTGACCATCGATGCTCGCGACCAGAACGGCCCGATGAACCTGCTGACATTGACGGGCGTGGTGCAATCGCTTTCCAGCTCCGCCGAGGCCCGCGCGGAGCTGCTGCAGACGGCGCCGGGGCGTTACGAAGCCACGCTGCCGGCGATGACGCAGGCCAGCCTGCAGGTGCGCGATGAATCCGGAACCCTGCGATGGCAGAAAGCCTTGGCCTGGCAGTACCCGCCCGAACTGGCAGCCGTCGGCGCCGATAGCGCCACTCTCAAGCGCCTGGCCGAACTGACCGGCGGGCAGATCGTCGACGCCCAGTTCGTCGCACCCCACGCGCGGGCGGTCGCCATGGGGAGCCTGACCCCCCTGTGGCCATGGCTGCTGGGGCTGGCCCTGGCGATGATGCTGACCGACTGGGTCGCCGTGCGGCGGTAGCTGGTGGCACAGACTTTCCAGTCTGTGAGCTGGGGGGCCATGGCGGCCTTTCTTCAGCCGCCATGCTCGCACGCACGATCAGGACATGGCGGCTGAACAACGGCCGCCATGGCACCCGGAACGTGCCTTACTCCGCCGGGCCTTCGGAGATCTTGCAGATGTACTGCAGACCGATGCCCAGGAAGCGGCCGATCATCTGGGCGCGGACCACTCGGCAGCGATAGGTCACCCGGCGGCGGAGCGGTTGCCCGGCGGCGGTGCGCCCCGCGGCGGCGGGAACCACGATCTGCGCCTCGACGATGTCGCCGGTCTTGAGCTTGGTGTCTTCGCCCACCAGGGCATACACGCCGTTCTCGGACGTGTCGAGAATATGCCCGCCAATCGCGCCATCAGCGCCTGGCACGGCAAAAGCGACCGGCCAAGCGGCCGGCGTTCGCGTCGATCCACGACGCTCGGCCACAGCAGTAGCAGTCTGACTCATCGCGCCCTCCGATCCGGGGTTCGGTTAACCCGGCCACTGCAACTTAGGTTATGGGTGCGGTCTGGGCAAATTGGATGGGAACAATCTTGAGCCGCGTGTATCCGCAATCCAGATTCTCTTTCCGCTGAGCGCCGGAGGGGATTGTCCGGCCATAGGGGGCAGACAATGACATGGTTTGTATAAGTCGTTGTGGCATAGGCATTTCTACTAACGCCAACTTTTTGAATCACCCGAAAACAGACAAGAATAGACAATGGTCATCTTGGCCTGTGCGCGAAGATCGCTGTGAAAAGTACAACAATGTGCAACGAAAGTGCAATGGCCCCTGTTCGCGGAGAACTTGGCGCGGCCTCCCTTCGCTCGGCCGCAACCAATGGAATTCCGGCACAGCAGCGTGGTGGGGGCTCCGCCCCCACGCCCCCGGAGTTTATCGCTTTATGGCTTCCGGCAGAGGTGGGCCTTCGCAGCCTCTGCCGGAAGCCCGATGCGATAAACTCCGGGGTCTGGGGCGGAGCCCCAGAATGCCGGCTGAAGAAAATCTTCGCGGCAAGAGAAGAAACTGACGGTTAGCATTGCAGAGCTCGTTGGTCAGAGCCAGGCGGCGATTTTTGACTTGCTACAGGCGGGCAAGTCGGTAGACTTGACCATTCGCGCATGGATGAGCCTCGGCTGTGTCCTGCGCGAAGGCTGGATGGTCCAGCCGCCCGCCCGCGGGGATGTCTGCGGGCGCGGCGCCCGGTCCGCCCTCTGGCGGGCTCGCTCACCGTGAGCCGGGACGAACGCCGTGAACTTTTTGGGCTGTCAACCGAAGGAAATCATATGGTAGACCGCAATCTCATCAACTCCCTCAACATCAGCGACGACGAAGTCAATCAAGCCGTCACCGACGCCCTGGGCCAGGAGATCACCGAAGAAACGTTCGGCGCCCTGATCCAGAGCCGCGGCACGCACGAGCCCGGCGGCGTCATGACCGGACGCGTCGTCAACATCATCGGCAACGACGTGATCGTCGAGGTCGGCCTCAAGAGCGAAGGCATCGTCGAGCTCAGCGAGTTCAACGAAGACGAAAAAGTCGAAATCGGCATGCCCGTCGAGGTGCTGCTGGAAGAGGTCGAGTCCGACAGCGGCCTGGTGGTGCTCTCCAAGCGCAAGGCCGACCGCATCCGCGGCTGGGAATACATCCTGCACAACAAGGCCGAAGGCGACGTCGTCAAGGGCAAGGTCACCCGCAAGATCAAGGGCGGACTGCTCGTCGACGTGGGCGTTCCGGCGTTCCTGCCGGCCAGCCAGGTCGACATCCGCCGCCCCAGCGACATCGGCGAGTACGTCGGCAAGGAGATCGAGGCCCAGATCCTCAAGATCGACAAGGACCGCCGCAACATCGTCGTGTCGCGCCGCAAGCTGATCGAAGACCGCCGCGGCGAAGCCAAGACCCGCCTGCTGGGCGAGATCATCGAAGGCCAGACCCGCAAGGGCATCGTCAAGAACATCGCCGACTTCGGCGCGTTCGTCGACCTGGGCGGCCTGGACGGCCTGCTGCACATCACCGACATGAGCTGGGGGCGCATCTCGCATCCCAGCGACATGCTCAAGCTCGACCAGGAAGTCGAGGTCGTGGTGCTGTCGGTGGACCGCGAGAAGGAAAAGATCGCCCTGGGCCTCAAGCAGAAGACCGCCAGCCCGTGGGACAGCGTCGAAGGGCGCTTCCCGGTGGGCACCAAGGCCCGCGGCGCAGTCGTCACGATCATGCCCTACGGCGCCTTCGTCAAGCTCGAGGAAGGGCTCGAGGGCCTGGTGCATATCTCCGAGATGAGCTGGACGCGCCGCGTCAATCATCCCAGCGAGCTGGTCAAGGTCGGCGACGAAGTCGAAGTCGTCGTCCTGAACATCGAAAAGGGCAAGCAGGAGTTGTCGCTGGGCATGCGTCAGGCCGAAGGCAACCCCTGGACGGTCGTCAAAGAGAAGTACCCCCCGGGAACCGTCATCACCGGAACGGTGCGCAGCCTCACGACGTTCGGCGCGTTCATCGAGATCGAGCCCGGCATCGACGGCATGCTGCATATTTCCGACATGAGCTGGACCAAGAAGATCTCGCACCCCTCCGAGATGCTCAAGAAGGGCGACGAGGTGCAGTGCGTGGTGCTGGCCGTGGACGAAGAGAAGATGCGCGTCTCGCTGGGCATCAAGCAGCTCACCGAGGATCCGTGGCTGCGGACGATCCCCGAGCACTACCTGCCCGGACAGGTCGTCAAGGGCACCATCACCAAGCTGACCAACTTCGGCGCGTTCGTCGAGCTCGAGGACGACCTGGAAGGCCTGCTGCATATTTCCGAGCTGTCGGATCAGAAGGTCGATAGCCCCAAGGACATCGTCAAGATCGGCGACGAGGTCGAGGTCAAGATCCTCAGCGTCGACGGCGAGGATCGCAAGATCCGCCTGAGCCTCAAGCGCGCCCAGTGGGGCGGCCAGGGCGAGGAAGGCACGCCGATCGAGCAGACCGGCGAACCGGTCCGCCGCCGCGGCGGCCTGGCCGGCGAAGGCGGCCTCCTGGGCGAAATCGGCGACAACATCCTCAAGACCCACCGCGACAAGGAAGCCGAAGAACAAGAGTAACCCCCAGCCCCAACGCAAACCGGGCTCGATAACTCAGCGGGAGCAGGAAGCCATTCCTGCTCCCGCTGCTTTTTGGAGAAAAACCTGCCACAGAGGCACAGAGGGCGCAGAGGGGTAAGGGCTTGAATATCATGCGTCGGATGACCTACTATCACGCGCATTGCAGAACTCCAAACTTGAGGACGACATGGCAAAGGACAAGCTGATCGAACGGGCGTTTGCGGTGGCTAAGGATCGGTACGCGGCGATGGGCGTGGATGTCGAAGCGGCCCTGGATACGCTGGCGACGATTCCTGTCAGCCTGCACTGCTGGCAGGGCGACGATGTCGGCGGGTTTGAGAATACCGGGGCGGCGCTCGATGGCGGGCTGGCGGCTACGGGCAACTATCCGGGCAAGGCCCGCACGCCCGAGCAGCTTCGCAGCGACCTCGAGCAGGCGATGAGCCTGATCCCGGGCCCGTGCCGGCTGAACCTGCACGCCCTCTACGCCGAGACCGGCGGCAAGAAGGTCGACCGCAACGCCCTGGCCCCCGAGCACTTCAAGGGCTGGATCGACTGGGCCAAGCGCCGCAAGATCGGCATGGACTTCAACCCCTCATTCTTCTCGCACCCCAAGGCGGCTGACGGGTTCACGCTGGCCCATCCGGACAAGGGCATCCGCCAGTTCTGGATCGAGCACGGCATCGCCTGCCGCCAGATCGGCGCTGCCGCGGGCAAGGCGCTGGGGCGCCCGTGCGTGACGAACGTGTGGATCCCGGACGGATACAAGGACATCCCCGTCGACCGGTTGGCCCCGCGGCGGCGGCTGCGGGAGTCGCTCGATGCGGTGTTCGCAGAGGACCTGTCCCCACACAATCTCGACGCCGTCGAGAGCAAGCTGTTCGGCATCGGCAGCGAGTCGTACGTCGTGGGCTCGCACGAGTTCTACATGGGCTACGCCGCGGCCCGGGGCAAGCTGCTGTGCCTGGACAGCGGGCACTTCCACCCCACCGAGACTATCGCCGACAAGCTCTCGTCGGTCCTGCAGTTCGTGCCCGGCGTGCTGCTGCACGTCAGCCGCGGCGTGCGCTGGGACAGCGACCACGTGGTGATCGTCTCGGACGAGCTGACCGCCACCGCACAGGAACTGGTCCGAGGCAACTGGCTCGACCGCGTACACATCGGCCTGGACTACTTCGACGCCAGCATCAACCGCGTAGCCGCCTGGGCCATCGGCGCTCGCAGCATGTTCAAGGCCCTGCTGGCCGCCCTGCTCGAGCCCATCGCCGACCTGCGCAAGGCCGAGAACGCCGGCGACTTCACCACCCGCCTGGCCCTGCTGGAAGAATGCAAGACCCTGCCGCTGGGATCGATCTGGGATTACTGGTGCGCCAGCCGCAACGTCCCCACATGGCCCGGCTGGATAACCAAGGTCAAGAAGTACGAACGAACCGTTCTGGCAAAGCGGAAGTAATTAGCCGCTGAGGTCGCTGAGGACGCTGAGGTAAGAGATTGTAAAGAAAGAAAACTTCCGGTCGGGCACAATGCCTGGCCGGAAGTTTATTTTATCTCTATCCCACCTCAGCGTCCTCAGCGACCTCAGCGGCTAATAAAAAGCCTACGACAGGTGCTTGATCGCCACGAAGCCGCCGATCAGCAGGGCCGTGAACAGCAGGGCCAGCCAGTTGAAGTACTTGTCGATAAACGGCGTGATGCGCGGGCCGAACAGCCGCATCATTCCGGCTACCAGGTAGAACCTGCCGGCGCGGCCGATGAATGAGGCGATGATAAACAACACGAAGCTGATCTCGAACACGCCGGCCGTGATCGTGATGACCTTGAACGGTATGGGCGTGAAGGCCGCGATGAACACGATCCAGAAATCGTACTGTTCGTAAAGCTTGCCCACGCGTGAGAAGGGGTTGACCGACACGTCCTTGACCTGTTCTCTTGCCAGTGGGCCTTTGCCGCCGTCGTATGTCAGCGGATAGACGGCCTCGACGCCCGTGACGCCTTTGACGGCCAGCGCAGAACGATCCAGATGGGCCTGAACCGCTTGACCGTCAACCAGCGTGATCTTGTCGCGTTCGAAACCCGGCACGTGGCGCTCGAAGAAACCGCCGACCTGGACCCACAGAAACATTCCAATGCCAAAGCCCGCGATAGCGCCGGCCAGGCTGCCGGCCGTGCAGATCGTCGCGTATCGCAGCCACCGCCGCGTGTTGCCCAGCACCAGCGGCATCAGCAACACGTCGGGCGGAATTGGAAAGAAGCTGCTCTCGGCGAAGGCCATCACGAACAGCGCCACCGCGGCCGAAGGCTTGTACGCCCATGCCAGCGTCCAATCGTAAAGCCGCCGATGCACGTGCCACCACGGCACGTGGCGGTGAGCGCCGATCTTCGCGCCGCAGCGATTGCAGAACTCCAGATCCGCGGTCGACGGTTGCTTGCACCGCGGGCAGACACGCTCTTTGGCAGGCATCGATTCAGTAATGGCAGTCAACTCCAATTAACGTCATTACATTATCGGAATAAGTAGCCCGTAGCCAGTAGCCGCTGGCGCGCCATCAAAGTCATGGCGACCCGCTTCGTGTGTCGCCATGCCACCCACCCATCCGTTCATCCATCCATCCATTCATCCACCCATCCATCCACTCATCCATCTTCTCTCCTTCTGCCTCAGCGACCTCAGCGACCTCTGCGGCTAATAATCCCCCTGGCGAAACGTTAGAATGGCAAGTGATGAATGACTTGCGAAACAACGTGCTGCTGGCCATGAGCGGCGGGGTGGATTCGTCCGTGGCCGCCAAGCTGCTGCTCGATCAGGGCTACGCCGTCACCGGCGTGTTCATGTGCCTGGGCTCGGCCGGACGCGGCGGCGAGGCCGTGCGCGGCTGCTGCTCGCCGACCGACGCCGCCGACGCCCGCCGCGTCGCCGACGCGCTGGGCATCGACCTGTTCGTGCTGAACTTCGAGGACGTATTCGCCCCGATCATCGACGACTTTCTGGGCCAGTACGCCCGCGGCCGCACGCCCAACCCGTGCATCCACTGCAATTCGCAGATCAAGTTCGGCCGCCTGCTCGAGCGGGCGGACCAGCTCGGCGTGGCGTTTGTGGCCACGGGGCACCACGCACGGGTCGTTCATGAAGGCCAGCGGGCCGCCATCGCGCGCGGGCGAGCCGGCGGCAAGGATCAGTCCTACGCGCTGTTCGCCGTGGCGCGGTCGGCGTTGCCGCGAATGCTGCTGCCCATCGGCGAACTGGCCGACAAGGCGTCCGTGCGCGCCATGGCGCGCGACTTGGGCCTCTCGATCCACGACAAGCCCGACAGCCAGGAAGTGTGTTTTGTGCCCGATGACGATTTTGCCGCCCTGCTGCGCAAGCGCCTGCCCGAAGCGATGCGCCCGGGCGATATCGTCGACGCCACCGGCAAGGTCCTCGGGCAGCATGACGGCTACGGGCAGTTCACCATCGGCCAGCGCCGCGGTCTGCGGGTGGCCGCCTTGGCGCCGCGGTATGTCACCGCGATAGACCCAGCCACCGCGACGGTGACGCTGGGTCCGCGCGAGGCTTTGCTGGGAACGCGTCTGACGGCCTCAGGAGCGAACTGGCATCGCGAAGTTCCGGCCGAGTTCACCGCCGTCGTACAGATCCGCTACAACCACCGCGGCGCGCCGGCCCGCGTGAGGCTGACAGGCCCGGAGACGTTCGAGGTCGAGTTTGACCAGAGCGTCTCGGCCATTACCCCCGGCCAGGCCGCCGTTGTTTACGAAGGCGACATCCTGCTGGGCGGAGGGTGGATCGATTGAGCCGGCTGATTCTGCTCTATGTGGCATGGGCGTCTCGCCCATGCATCCCCGTGTGGCATGGGCGTCTCGCCCATGCATCCCCGTGTGGCATGGGCGTCTCGCCCATGCATCCCTGGAACTTCATGGGCCAGGGACACGCACAACGGGTGAATGACGATTGTGTTTATGACGACCGACTTTGACAAGGACACAAAGGTGCTGGCCATCCACAGCGGTGCGCTGGGGGATGTGATCCTGTTCGGGCAGCTCCTGGCACAGCTCCAAAGATGCATGGGCGGGACGCCCATGCCACACAGCCGGAGCATGGGCGAGACGCCCATGCCACACAACTCCGTCACACTCGTAACCGGCGGCGAGAAGGGGCGGCTGCTGAAAGCTTTGGGAGTGGTGCAGCAGGCGATTGACTTCGACGCCCTGCCCATGCACGAAGCCTTTTCGGACCGCCCCGCCGAACAATGCATGCTGCCGCGCCTGCTGGGTAAGCACGAACAACTTATAAGCTGCTTCGCCGGCGGCGACGCTCACGCAGAGCAGCGACTGACAACACTCACCGGCGCGAGCGATGCGGCGTTTCTGCCTATTCGCCCGCCGGCCGATGGCGACGAACACCTGCTGGACATGTGGCAGCGGTTACTGCGCGAGCTCGGGTGCCATGGCGGCCGTTTCTTGGCCGCCATGCCGGCAGGTGAGCGTCAGGGACATGGCGGCTGGACGACGGCCGCCATGGCACCCGGGAGCGGAGGGCCCGCGACACGATACGAACCGTGGCCGCTGCCGCCGGCGTTTGCCCGCCAGGCGCGCGAGTGCCTGCTCAAGGCCGGAGTCGACGTCGAGCGCGAGTACCTGGCCATTCTTCCCGGCGCGGGATCGCCGGCCAAGTGTTGGCCGCTGGAGCGATTCGCCGCCCTCGCCCGCCGCTACGGCATGCCGGCCGTCTTTGTCCTTGGGCCCGTCGAACGGGAGCGATGGCCGCAGGAGCAGATGCAACGTTTGTCCGCCGATCATGCGGTGCTGAATGACCTGCCGCTGTCAACGCTGGCTGGCGTACTGGCCGGCGCCGAAACCGTAATCGCCAACGACAGCGGACCGGCGCACCTGGCGGCCGCATTGGGCACGCATACCGTCGCGATCTTCGGGCCGACAAGGCCTGAGCATTTCGCCCCTCGCGGCCGCAGCGTGAGAGTGCTGGCATCGGAAAGCATCAAGGACATCTCAATTCCGGATGTGCTATCGGCAGTGCAATAGCGCGACCACCTGGCGCCGCAGGGCTCGTGGCTGTCGGGCTTCGCCCTCCCGCCACGGCACCTGGGACACGGCACGCTCGCTTCGTCTTCCTTAATTCCCATCTCTCCTTCTTCTCTGCGTCCTTTGCGACCTCTGCGGTGAAACTGCTTCCGAAAACGCGCGGAGCAAGCCCCGCCGCTAACGAGACAAATCGCCGCCGCCCCTTCCGTTCTTCATCATTCCACTATTCCATCCTTCCAACATTCCATAGAATGTCGCCATGTTCATACGCACAAAGATCATCGCAACCATCGGTCCGGCCAGTTCGTCCCCTGCTGTCCTGAAGCGGCTGGCCGAGGCGGGCGTCGACGTCTTCCGCATCAACTTCTCGCACGGAGCCAACGACCAGCGGCTCGAATCGCTTGAGGCGATCCGCAAGATCGAACGCGAGCTCGGCCGCCCGCTGGCCGTGCTGGGCGATCTGTGCGGTCCCAAGATTCGCGTCGGCGAGATCACCGGCGGCAGCGTGCTGCTGGGCGAGGGGCAAAGCCTGATCATCCAGCGCCAGCCCATCGTGGGCGACGCCCAGCGCATCTCGACGACGCTGGCCGAGCTGGTCGACCAGACCAAGGTTGGCCAGACCATCCTCCTGGACGACGGGAAGCTTCGCCTGCATGTGACCGAGGCCGGCAGCGGCGACCGGATCGTCTGCACCGTCCAGCGCGGCGGCGTGCTCGCCCGCGGCAAGGGCGTCAACCTGCCCCAGACGGCACTGACGGTTTCATCGCTGACGGAGAAGGATCACGCCGATGCGGCCTGGATCGCCGCGCACGATTTCGATTACGTCGCCCAGTCCTTCGTGCGAAAGCCCCAGGACATCGAGGACCTGCGAAAGCTCCTGGCGGCTGCGGGCAAGCCCCTGCCCATCATCGCCAAGATCGAAAAGCCCCAGGCGATGGACGCCATCCAGGAGATCGTCGCTGCGGCCGACGCGGTCATGGTCGCCCGGGGCGACCTGGGCGTCGAGATGGACCTGCCTGCCGTTCCCGTGGCGCAGAAGACCATCGCCCGCCACTGCATGATCCAGGCCAAACCGTGCATCATCGCCACGCAGATGCTCGAGTCGATGACCGAAAGCGCCACCCCCACGCGAGCGGAAGTTTCCGACGTGGCCAACGCCGTGCTCGACCACGCCGACGCGGTGATGCTCTCGGGCGAGACGGCCGTGGGCAGATACCCCGTCGAAGCCGTGACGATGATGAACTCTATCGTCAGCTCGATGCAGACGTACCACGACCGCACGCTGCGCGACTTGAAGATTCCCCCGCGCCACACGTCGGCTACCACCGCGGCACTGGCCGATTCGATCCGCGACATCACCGCGCGCGAGCCGATCGCGGCCATTGCCGTCTTCACGATGACCGGCAAGACCGCGCAGGTGTTCTCCAAGCACCGTCCGTCATGCCCGATCCTGGGCCTCTCGCCCAGCCCCGCCAGCGTGCGGCGGATGTGCCTGTACTACGGCGTGGTGGGCCTGCAGACGGCGATGCTCGAAAGCACCGACCAGGTGCTGGCGACGGCGACCCAGTTCGCCCTGCGTCTGGGGATCGCCGCCAAAGGCGACAAGCTGGTGGTGATCTCCGGCCAGCCTTTCGGCATCGCCGGACTGACCAACACGCTGGTGGTGCATACGGTGTAGCAAGTCAGTAATCAGTAATCGGTAATCGGTAATCGGCGTCACGCGACTAATACCCGTGCGATGCTCGCGCATGGCGACGCGCTGTGCGCGTTGCCATGCCACCCGGGGAGGACCTCATTCTTCCACTTCGAGATATGTCAGCTCATCGGTTTCGGTGTCGAGAATGGCCACGGTCAGCGGGCGGGCGCGAAAAATCGCACCCGGGTTGATCACCCGCGTCATCCCCACCCGCTCGTCGCGCGTCTGGTGCGTATGACCATGGCAGATATAGGGGAACTGGCTGTCGGCCATCAGTTCGGCCATCAGGGTTCCGTTGTCGCCATGAAGCGCGGCTAGGTATTCCCCCTCGCCGATGGGCACCTCGATTACCTCGTCGTGATATCGCACGTTCCATTGCTCGGTCGCGGCGCGCAGGGCGGCGCGATCGCGGTCCATGTTGCCGGCGACGAGGTAGGGTTGAGGCCGCCCCGATGGGCCCATCGAGAGCAGTTCGACATCATCGACCGAGCAGATATCGCCGCAATGCACGACGGCGTCGGCCCCGGCGGCGATGAATATCTGCATCGCTCTGCGAAGACGGGCGCTCTTGCCATGGCTGTCTGAAACGATTCCGATCTTCATTGAGGCGATTGTACGAGCTTCTCGCCCGAAGTTCTAAGGAGAAGAGACGGCGCCGCCGGCGCAATAAAAGTGGCCTTGGCCGAACCGGGCACCGATCCCGCGAGACGGCCAAGGCCGACTTTCCAGTGATCCTCTCGAGGAGCATGGCCACATGGGCCTTGAGTCGAGAGGCTGGTGATTCCATTTATCAACATAGGCCACAAATCCGCCGCGGGCAAATTTGAGTGGCGATAATTGTCACTGGAAGGAAAAAAAGACACCGCGGGGCGGCCCTTTGGCGGGCTCAGGCTCACTGGCCGATAGAATTGAGCAGCGTCTGGGCGAACTCCAGGTCGGCCGGCATGGTGATCTTGACGTTGCGGGCGTCTCCGGCGACTACGCGTACGTCGAAACCCGCCAGTTGCACCAGGTGGGCGTCGTCAGTGGCTTGAGCGTCGCCGGCATAGGCGGCGCGGAGAATGTCCAGCCGGAACACCTGCGGCGTCTGGGCTTCCCACAGACCGCTGCGGTCGACCGTCGCCTCGATCACGCCATCGGAGCTGACGCGTTTGACCGTCCCGTGGATCGGCCAGGCGAGAATCGCCGAGCCGCTGCGGGCGGCCTCGAGCAGCACACGGTCCAGGCACTCCTGGCTGACGCACGGGCGCACCGCGTCATGCACGCAGACCAGCTCGGCCCGCTCATCAACAGCCGCCAGGGCGGCGCGAACAGAATCGCTGCGCATCGCCCCGCCGGCGATCAGCCGCACCTTCATGCGGTCGAGTTCCGCGCCGTAACGTTCGCGCACGCCCGCCATGTCGTCGGGCGAGACGGGCACCAGAATCTCCAGCACCTCCCCCCGCGCGGCGAAGACATCCAGCGTGCGCAGCAGCACCGCTCGCCCGCCAAGAGGGGCGAAGATCTTGCTGACGGGCCCGCCGAACCGCCTGGAGGCGCCGGCGGCAGGAATGATGACCGACACGTTACGCATGGGCAACATCGTAATGCCCGCCCGTCCGCGGAACAATGGCTGGTTTCCCGCTCCATCCCTCCCTACACTTTTATGGACTCGTTTCTATCAAGGAGCGACCTTGGCCGGTACCGGTGAGAGAGCGACGTACGAACTGCCTTTGGCGCCGTCGGCCCAGGCTCCCGACGCGGATACCGCCCGGGACCACGCCGTTCCGGTGGATATCCTCCTGCAGAACATCGCCATGTTCTGTCGCTTCCGCTGGATGGTGGCCGCCGTGCTGGCGGCCGTCGGCGCGGCCACATCCCTGCCGGCTCTGTCTGAGACGATGGCGCTGCGCAAGCACCCGCTGTGGCCTTGGGTGCTGGCGGCGGCGCTGGCGGTTGCGAACGTCATCTACATCACCCAGGCGCGGCGGGTTGGCGCCAGCCGCCGCCGCGCCCAGGCGTTGCTCTGGGCGCAGATCGTCCTGGATCTTGTGGCGCTGACGGGCGTGGTCTACTTCGTCGGCAGCTTGAGCACGTTTGCAGCCGGGGCATATCTGTTTCACATCGTTCTGTCGTGCATCTTCTTCTCGCGGCGGCAGAGCCTGGCGGTGGCGATGCTTGCGGCAGCGATGTTCGCGGTGTGCGTATCGGCCGAGCAAGCCGGATGGCTCGCACGAGCAAGCCTCTGGTCGGCGGCGCCGGTTCAGCCGCAGTCGGTCGAGTGGGTCAACTTCACGCTGGTGATCGTCTTCATGTTCGTGGTGTGGTACCTGGCGTCGATGCTGTCGGAACTGGTGCGGCGGCGCGGCAGCGAGTTGGCCGCGGCCAATCGCCGCCTCGAACACGCCCGCCAGGAACGCACGCGGCACATGCTGCAGACCACGCACGAGCTCAAGGCGCCCTTCGCCGCCATCGAGGCCAACACCCAGTTGCTGCTCAACGGCTATGCCGGACCGCTCAGCGAAGCCGCCTTGCCTATCGTGCGGCGGATCGACGCCCGCGCCCGGCGCCTGGCCGGCGCCATCCATGACATGCTGCTGCTGGCCAATCTCCAGTCCCTCAGCGAGGCCCCCGCCGAAGCGACTGACCTGGACGTCGCCGACGTGCTGGCGTGGTGCTGCCAGCAGGTGCGCGACCGCGCCACGGAACGCTGCGTGACGCTGATCGAATCGCTGCAGCCGGCGCCCACGCGCGGCGTCGAGGAGCATCTCAAGATGCTCTTTGGAAATCTCGTCACCAACGCCGTGCTCTACTCGTTCCCCGGCGGGCAGGTTCGCGTGAGCTGCAACCGCGACGACAGCGGCCGCGCCGTGGCATGCATCGAAGACCATGGCATCGGGATCGAGCCTGAAAAACTGCCCCGCATTTTTGAACCGTACTACCGCACGTCGACGGCAGTCCAGCACAACAGCGAATCCTCCGGACTGGGTTTGGCGATCGTGCGCGACATCGTCACTCGGCACCGCCTCCACCTCAAGGTCTCCAGCCGCATCGACGAGGGCACGGTCTTCGAAGTGACGCTGCCGCCGCGGTGATGCGCTATTTGATCTGCTCGGCCAGCGCCCGGGCTGCCGCGGGGCCTTTGCCCGAGAGTTTCAGCACGTACCATGCGGCCATCGCCGTGGCGCCGGGCTGGGCGGGGTCGGGGCTGTCGACGATCTTCCGCAGCGCCGGCAGGGCCTCGGGCTGCTCGAATCGCGCCAAGGTCAGCGCCCCGTCGAAGACGGCTTCCTGGTAGGAACTCTTGATCAGCACCCTGGCCAGGCCGATGGTTTCGGGATTAGTGGTCCGCATCAGCGCCCCGCCGACCATCCGCACGCCGCTGCCGTAGCGTCCGGTGGCGATCTCGTGCAGGCTGTCCATCGCCTGCCGCGTACCCAGGTTCATCAGCAGCGTCGCGGCCATCGCGCCGCGGATGTGATTGGCCCCGAGCGTGGCGCCCGGTGCATCGAGGCTGCGGATGTACGCCAGCAGCGGCGGAACGTACGCTTCAGCCAGCGGGCCCCGTGCGGCCATGTCCTTTCGGGCGCACTCGATCACGTAGTCCACAACGATCGGGTGGCCCAGTTTCAACGCCGCCGCGACCGCGGCGCTGACCTCGAGCCCACCGCGAAGGCGCGCCAACTCCAACCGCACCAGGGCGGCCACCGACGGGTTGGGATCAGACGCCAGGATCGTCAGATGCTGCTGGGCCTGCGGGCTCTTGGAGACGATCTTGAGCAGGTAGATCTTGAAGATCGTCAGCTCCGATCCCTGCAGCGCCGTGCGCACCACCTGCACGTCGCCGGGCGATATATCCACCAGCGCCGCATAGGCGGCCACACGCACCGGCGCGGAGCGATCCGACTGCGCCACCTGCCGCGCCAAAGAGACCGCCGAGGCGATCTTGCCCTGGCCGATCTTGCGCACCAGGAGGCTCACCACCGCGTCGGAGGTCTTGATATCCTCCACCGCCTTGACCAGATCGGCCTTGTGGTCTTCGATCCCCATCTTGAGCAGCGACAACTGCGCCGTCGTCCGGATGGTGGAATCTCTCGACTTGGCCAGCGTTCGCAGGGCTGGAACAGCTTTGCTGCCGCCGGCGCCCTGGGCGAGCATGTCGGCCGCCAGCGAGCGGACGTTCTCGTCGCCAATCTTGTCCACCACCTCCAGCAGGTCCTGGTCCGTCAGAATCTTCAGCGGTCCCAGGTGGACCAGAGCCCCGGCGCGAATCTCGTTGCTGGGGTCGGACCAGACCCGCTCCTTGAGCGCGGCGGCGGCCTCGGGAGTACCGTATTCGCCCAGGGCCTCGACGGCGAAGGCTCGCAACTCGCGGTCGCCGCAGCGGCTCAGGGCCGCAAACAGCGGCAGCAATCCCGGATCGCGAGTCGCCCGCAGCGCCGGAAGGATGCTGCGGGTCTTGGACCCGTCGGCCAGGGCGGCCGACAGGTAGTTCAGCGCGGTCATGTAGTCCTGGGCGACCGCCGCACCGGCGGCGCACCAAAGCGTCGCGGCGGCGATGGCGCTGATCCCCGCGTAGCCGATGCGCCGGCGGGGCGACTGCATGTGATGCATCATGGCAACTGCTCCTGGGGGCCGGTCAGATAATCTCCCCTGCCCGGCGAGGTAGAATACCACATCCGGCGCGGACGGGGTATAATATGATTTGTCCGATGCGCGGAAGACCGCTCCCCAGACGCGCGGGGCTTGCCCTGACCTGTCGAAGGAGAGGAAAGTCCGAGCACCAATGAGCCACGGTGGTGGGTAACGCCCACCGTCCCGCGTCGCCCCCGGCGAAGCGGGATAGGGAAAGTGCCACAGAAAAGATACCGCCGGCGGTGAGGGAGCGGCTTGCCGCTCAGAGCCCCCGTCAAGAGCCTCGCCGCGGGTAAGGGTGAAATGGTGCGGTAAGAGCGCACCGCGTCGTTGGTGACAGCGGCGGCAAGGCAAACCCCACCGGGTGCAAAGCCAAGCAGCGATCGCAGGCCCGGCTCAGGCCCGCTTCGACGGATTTGTCCGTCGCGGCGCGATCGTGGGTAGGCTGCGTGCGCCGCGCGGGTTCGCCCGCACGGGGCAGAGCCCGTCGGCAACGGCGGGTCGAGATAAATGGTCTTCAGGCGGTTCCGCATGCCCGGCGGGCTCGTCGACAGAACTCGGCTTACAGTGCAGCGGACAGGGCATTATTGAGTGGCGGCAGGCCCCTTGACGATTGGGTCTTGTTTTCCCAGGCGCAATCGCGTATAAAAGCCAGTCGCAACACGGAGCGTAGCTCAGCTTGGCTAGAGCGCTGCGTTCGGGACGCAGAGGTCGCTAGTTCAAATCTAGTCGCTCCGACTTTTGGGATAAGGACTTACGACGATTTGAAAAAGTCGTCGTAAGTCCCCGGTCCCCAATCCGGTCCCCAAATCTGCTCAATGCCTTAGGTTCATAGCATTTACCAGCCCCCAAGCCGGCATGTCCGCCCCCCACGAAGAAATTGCCTTTCCATGAGTCAGAGGCAGTCAACCTGAGATCATCTCGGCCGTGTTGAGGTGGATGTATTATCTTGGTTCCGCTGCGTTCACACGCCCACTTTGGTTGTCCCGATAGGAATCATCCACCGAACAGACCGAGAGCTGACCCTTGACGCCAGGTGGCAGAGCGAAGGACTCACCATAAGTGACGGCGATGACTCGCTCGTCAGCGAAGATGAGGTAGCAGACCGCGACGTCTCCGTCTTCGGCCGGTGCCGGTGCTGTCCACGTCAGACCGGCGGCCGTTCTTTGAACATTGCCGGGAGGTCCCGGCGGAATGGTTTCGACCAGTCCATCCCTGAACGCGTCGATCCTGCGTTGAATGTCCTGTCTTAGTTTGTTTTTCTTCCACTCGTCTTCAGTCTTGAGCACCGTCGCCCCTTTTGCGCCGGGGCTTCCGTTGCCGAAGGCGACATTGTTCTGCCAGGTGTTATTGCCGCCCGCGTTGTCATCGAAGGCACGCGCACGATTACGATACGCCAAGCAGTATCGGATCGTGTTGCGGCCTCCCGGACCCATCTTGTAGCCGTTGCCATCGCCCTTCTTCGGGCCCATGCCGCTGCCGCTGACGAAGTTGTACTCGATCAGATTCCCCGTGCTGACCCACATGTCCAGCCCGTCATCGGAGTTATCCGTGCAGACGTTGTAGCGGTAGATGGAAGCCCGCGGTGTAACCGGGGGTTCGCCCTGGGCAGGCGTCTTGCCCGCGACGCGTCTTAAAGCATCCTGTCCCGCCCCGTCAGAGTGTTCTCGGAGCTCCTGATTATCCCGGAACAGATTCCCCTCGAACATGTTGCCGCTGCCCGGCCCCAGGATGTGTGCGCCGCTGCTGCAATGAAAACACTCATTGCCGCGAAGCAGATTCCGGTGGCACCCTTTGCTCGGGTTGGCACTGTACAGCCGGATGCCGGTGGCACCCACTTCGATCTCGTCAGGCGAATGGCGCTCCCCGCCGGTGCGTATCATGTTTCCTTCAACGACATTGTCGGATGAGTCTATCAGTGCGATGCCGCCGGGCGGATAGCTATATCCCGGCTTATCCCGTGTCTTCCTGGCGCGGTCCTGGATGATGTTGCGTATGCTGAACCCGCGAACATGAATAAACCTGACCTGGTGCAGGAGGATCCCAAAGTAGTGCTCCCGCCGGCCGTCGATCACCGGCTCTTCGCCCGGGAAATTGCGGAAGCGGATGGGCGATTCGGCGGTCCCGCTGCGTTTGATGATCAGCCCGGCAGCGTACTGGCCCTTCCGGACAAACACGGCGTCTCCCGGTTGAACGGAGTAGGCCGCTTTCTGCAGCGTTTTCCAGGGCTGCAACACCGTTCCTGGGTTGCGGTCATCGCCATCGGGTGCGACGACAAAGACTCCTCCGCCCAAAGTGCTGGTTGACGGCATCGTCGTCGCGACTTCGTCACAATGCGCGCTGGGCAAAGCCGCCAGCAGAAATGCAGACACTATCAGCATCAGAGAACACCCGGTTACCACTGCTTTCATCATCGCGTTCACGTGCTCAATCCTCTTCAGACGCGATCAGAAGCCAGCCGCGACCCGGATCAACCGGAATGCGGGCGTCGGGGGCAAAGGACGATGCCGGCTGGAATTGTTCAATGGCCGGCGCGCGCAGCACGGTCCCGGCCGGGTCGAGGCCAAGGGCCTTCCAGTCCACCGTGAGTTTGACCTCGGTCTTCTCCGGCGCCCAGCTTGCCAGGGCGATGAGGCTCTTTCCGGCCTTGCGATATACGGTGGCGAGCACGCTGGCGTTGTCGGTTTTCACAGGGCAGGCGGGGTTCCACCAGCCGTGCAGTTCGACGCCGGCCATGCCGAACTCGTCCCAGAGTTTCCAGATCGGCCGCGGGTCGCCGGACCAGCCTCGGCGCGTGACCTCGCCGAACACCATACCGTGCCAGGGGTTGGGCTTGTCGAGCATTTCGCTCATCAGGCCGAACGGAATGCCGGCTTGCTGGACCAGCATCTGGTCGGGCGGGAGGTTGCAATCGTGGCCTTCGCCAAACCAGAGACGGTGGACGTAAGGGAAGTTCTCCATGAACACGTAGGCCGACGCGATGTTGCCGGCCGTCGGGTGCGTGTGATTCCACGAATGCAGGTCGGCCAGCAGCGGTTTGCCGGCCGCCTCGAAGATCCGGTGGGCACGCTGGAATGCTTTGCGCCCTAGCGCCGTGTCGTCGATGTACAGGCCGTCGATGCCGGTTTCCCTCAGCGTAAAAGCCAGTCCCTCGAGATAGAAGTTGTCGAGCCGGGAATCCGGCGTGGTGATGACGGCCAGATCGAGCATGCCCTTGTACGCCCCGCGCAGTTCCGTGCGCCAGGCGGGGATGAAGCCGCTATCGCCGAGATGCTCGACCAGCCATGGATGGGGACCCTCCGGGTTTGTGAGCGGGCGGGCCTTGACGCCATCGAGACCCGGGCTGGCACAGATGATCTCACCCCCTAGAGACCAGAAGGCGAAGAGCTCGCTCAGGTTGTTCGTGATCTCGCGGGTCGTGTAGTAGATCTTCACCTTCAGGCCGCTGGCGTGAGCGTCGGCGACCACCTTCTTCAACAGCGGCATCGACGATTCGTAGTACGGATAGTTGATGACGGGGTTGGCTTGATGACTATGGTGGATGTTGAGGATGTTCGCCCCCCCGGCCTTGACGCGGGCGGGATCGCGGTCGTCTCCGCCGTGCTGGTAGCGCAAGGTCCACTGCTCCTGGGTATTGAGCGGCTTGAATGGCGTCAGGAGCAGCCGGAAGTTGAAGTCCAGCGGCCGGCCTGCGACCAGTTCGCGCGGGCCGGTGTAGGCGACCGCCCTTGTGCCGGCGGCGGATTTGTTCAACCGGATGCCGCCGGTGCCCCACGACTCCGGGACCATCAACCGGCGCCAGTGGTAGTAGCAGTTGATCAGCGGCTTGCGCCAGTTCGCGCCGTACAACTGGAGCTTGAAGCCCCCGTTGACCGCCCCGATCCAGAAGCCGTCCTGATGAAAGCTGGGGTTCCACTTCCAGTCCAGCGAGGCCGGGCAGCGGCCGCCGGCTTGCGTCAGCCCCATGAAATACTCGTCCGCCCCGGGCGCCACGGCCACCTCCAGGCGAATGTCTTTCACCTTCACCGCCCGCGCCGCGGCGAGGCGGCAACGAATATCGGCAAAGCCGTCGTATTCCAGCAGGCCCTCGACGTCGAGGCGCATCCCGGAGGCCTTCGATTCAGCCCGCCAGTTCACCGCGCCTTCCGACTCGCGGGTGAACCGGATCTCGGAGGCCTCGAACGTCACGCTGCCTTCGTCCGTTTCCACCACGAACCGCAGCGGCGCCGACAGCAACTTTCGGGTCGCCTTGCCGGCAATGGCAGTGTTGTCGGCATTGAAGAATGACCTGATCTGCGCAGGCAGCCCGTCTTCGCCCAGCGCAAGGTCGCGGCCGAGAATCTTCAGCGTCCGGCCGTCGCGGACGACCGGCGTGAACGGCCGCGTGACGACGCGGTCGTCCAGGCCGATGGTCGAATCGAGCCATCGCAGCCGCGACAGTCGTTTGGCATCGTGGTCGCCGTGGTCATCCAGCGGCGCTCCCTCGACGGTCAGTCTTACCTCGACCGCCTGCGAAACGCCTCCCGCCGTGATTACGATCCTGCCGCGGATCGGCCCGGCAACATTCTTTGGGACGTCCATGCCGAACCAGAGGGCCTGGAGGCGCCCCTTCTCGACGTTGACCGTCTTGGTAAAGGCCCGCCCGAGAAAGTCTGTGCCGCCGAGGTTGAAGCAGCGGATACCGGGCAGATTCTCACAGTGAACCACCAGAGGCCCTGTCGCCGCTTTGGCTGCGAACAAGCCGACCTGGAAAACGTAGAACTCCCCCGGCTGTGCCGTGCCGACAAAGACGCCGGTGTGCCCCGGCAGATTGTTGATCCATCGACGCGGCAGGCCGGCGGCCTTGCGGATCGAGTGCGCCCGGTCTTCAACAAACAACGTCCAGTCGTTTTTCAGTGTGCCGACGAACTTCGCCACATCCTCGGCGCTGGCAAGGTCATCCATGTCGCTTCTCACTTTCGGGTCGTGGACCATCGCGGTCGTCCTGCCTGAAGGCATGTTCACCTCTGCCAGGACTGTCCCCATCGCGATTGCCCCGGCAAGCGCTACGGCGTAGACTCTCGGTATCGCCATGTCGTCCTCTGTTCACGAATATACTCGATGCAACGCTAACGCAAGGCATCTAGAGCAACGGCAAGTTCGGCCTCACTTCTGTATTGTCCGCGCGATGATCATCTCCTGCCAGTCGCGGTTCAGCGTCACAAACCGCGCGGACCAGCCCGAGACGCGGACGGCCAGACCCTGGTACATCTCCGGGTGTGCTTGGGCGTCGCGGAGCACTCGGTCGTCCACCACGTCGATGTGCAGGAAGATGCCGCCCAACCGCAGGAAGGTCTGTACCAGCGCCGCCAGAGTCTCAACGCCTTTGTCGCCGGAGACGGCGGTGGGGTCCATCTTGAGTTCCAGCGCCGTGCCGTTAGTCAGCCGCCTGAGGTCCATCGAGCAGTGGCTCTCGATGACCGCCGTCGGACCCTTGAGGTCAGTGCCAGGCGAAGGCGAGAAGTTCAGGGCCAGAATGTCGCCGTCCTTTCGCCCGGCGGCTATCGCGCCCCGCTGATGCCGCCACTCGATCTCGCGGCCGAACGTGCTCACGCCGGGCGGCCGCACGATGCCGTTGCGTTCCTGCACCGCGGCAACAGCCGCCAGAAAGTCGTCGAAGACCCGCTTGGTCAAGGCGTCGGCGGCGCCATCGGCGTTGCCGTAGGCCCCCACGCGGTGCAGCGCGTACTGCCGCAGGTCCTCGTGGCCGGACCAATCTTGGCGGAGGATGCGCACCAGTTCCCCCAGCGGGATCCGCCGCTCATCGTAGACCAGCCTGCGGATGGCCAGCAGGCTGTTGCCCGCGTCGGCCAGTCCGCCTGCATGCGGGGCACGGACGGTGTACTGGGGTCCGCCGTCGTTGTACCCGCGGGCGCGTTCGATGCAGTCTTCAACCAGCAGAGACGCCAGCGGCGAAGGATACCCGTTCTTGGCACCGTCGATCTGCCGCTGGATTTCGTCAACCTGGGCCGCCAGGCGAGCACGGAACGCGGCGTAAAGAGCTTCGAAGGAAGCGTAGCTCGCCGCTCTGCCGTCACCCTTGACGCCCAACGTCTGCTGCAGGATGGAAAGCACGTCGAACGGGCAATAGCCGAAATTCGTCTTGCCGGGGACGAGAATCTCCCAGCAGCCGTCGTTGGCAAAATCGCGAGCCTCCTCGGGGCGATAGCCGAAATCGACCAGGCTCTGGATGATCTGGGCGTCGTTGTAGACCGCCACGATGCCCCCGCCCAGCCGCTGCACCTGGGCAATGCGCCGTAAGAGGGGCTCCGGCGAGCCCGTCCGTACACGCACGGCTATGGGGAACTCATTGATCCCCAGTTCCTCCACCACGTCCAGCACGAGGTAGGTCACGTCGTTGAGGATTTCGCGACCGGCCTCGTCGACGCCGCCCAGCACGATGTTCTGGTAGTACTGCGCGTCGCCCGATCCCGGCCCGGCGTGTGCGCCGACCCAGTCGCACCCCTTGATCCAGAAGTGGGCCAGCAGTTCCCTCGCCTCGTCCAGCGTCATCCGGCCAGCCGCCAAGTCGCGCGAGAGGAAGGGCCCCAGCATCTTGTCGATCCGCCCGATCCCCGGCCAGTTGCCGCAGAGCCGCTGAAACGCGAAGGCCAGCCACAGGACCTGCACCGCCTGGCGGAAGTTCGCCGGCGGGGACCCCGCTACGGCAGCTAGCGCATCGGCCGTCTGCTGATAGGTCTCTCGCTGAGCGCCGGACGAGCCGGCGATCCGCTCGTTCAGCAGGTCCATGTAGCGTCGATGCCAGATCGCCGCGGCGTCCAGACACACATTCAGGGCTGCCAGGAAATCCCGCCCCTTGTCGTCCACGTCGCCGCGCGCCAGGCGCTGGGCGATCTGCCGCCGCAAGCCGTCGTAGCCGACCTGGAGCAGCCGCTCGAATCCCAGCGTGGTATGACTGGTGCTGCCGAATGCGGCTTTGCCGTCGACCAGGACGGGCAACTGGTGACATGTCGCCGCCTGGAGGGTGGCCGAACCGACCACCTTTTCACCCGGCACGATCCGCAGCGGTGCCTGTTCAGCGATCATCTTCACGCTGTGGGCGAACTTGATCTCGTCGCTGGCGGCAGCCAGATCCGATCGGCCGTCGAACGTCGGGCACTGGCTGAACAATGATCTGCCCCATTCCCCGCTCAGCGCGCGACGGGCCAGTTCGCGGGTCGAGTCGGACAGGCGTCTGACTGTAGTCGAGATCATCCTGAACGTGGCCTTCTGAATGGGTTCCGCCGGCGACCGCCGCTGGCATCGAGACAATTCTACCGCGCCCTGACAGTCCGTCATAGAAAACGCCTCGTAGTGCTGCATGTCACTGATGACATAGCGGTGACATTGGCCGTTGCACCTTTCATATGTCACTCCTGACAGATGGCCGACCCGCACATTCGGGGAGAACAGAAGCCCACACGTTGTGGTGGCGGCCGAACTCTGGTCCAGATGGGGCACTTGGGCTCGACGCGTTTAACTTTTCGCCGGTCAATCCCTCAGCCGCTTTTCAGAGCAATCTCCACTGCTCGCTCGATATCTCGTTCGGCATACAGCTCAGTGGTATCGATGTTGGTGTGCCCCAGGCCGGCGCTGGTTGCCTCTACGCCGAACTCCTGGCGAATCCTCGTGGCCCAACTGTGGCGTAACTGATGCGGGTGCCAATAGGGAACCTGCTTGTCAGCCGGAAGATCGGCGTTAGCCCTGTCGATCGCGTTGTGGATCGCATGACGATAGCTGCCGGCATCGAAAACATCACCTGCCGGGCGTTTGGGCTCAGCCTTTCTCTTCGCTGCCAAATGCTTGAGGTGTGAAGGATACAGGGGCGTCTTTCGCTCCGCTCGTCTGGTTTCCTTACGCCATTGCTCTGATTCCTGCGGCGAAAAGCAGTAGGCCTCCGGGTCTTCCTTGATCCAAGGGGCCAGGATCTCCTGTGCCTGCGGTCCCAAAGGCACCACTCTCGCTTGGTCCAGATGCTCGCATTTGTGACGTTGGGGAATGTAGAGCCAGTACTTCTCCTTGAAGGTGATGTCACAAGGGCGAATCGTACAGACTTCGCCGGGGCGCATTCCCGTCAGCCAGTGGAGACGTATCATGGCCCCCAGCGTGGGAGAGCAGTGCTTGAGTGTGGCCTCCACATGTTCCCACGCCACGGGGCGAACACGTTTGGGGTCCTTGGCCTGGCTCCTGCCCTTCTTCAGCCGGCGAACAGCCAGTAAGCCCTGCCACGCTTCGACAGTGACCAGTCCCTTCTCGACGGCCCAGCGGTAAGCCTTCTGGACCACGTGCAGGCGGTTGTTCACGGTAGTCAGCGATCTGACCTTACCGCTTGCATCCTTGATCAGCGAGTCACGGTATTGAGCCACATCTGGAGGACTCAGTTCTCCCGCCGGTTTCTCTCCGTAGAGGTCCACCAGTTCCTGGAGAGCCATTTTGACGGTGTGGATATGGGCAGTGACTTTTCCGTCCTTCACGAAGTAGGTGCAGGCGTAGTCCAGGTAGTCCTGGGCCAGGTCTGCCACGGCGTAAACATCCCCGTCGACTTCTGGCCGCGGGTCGGTCTTCCACTCATTTGCGAGCCAGTTCTTGAATCGTGCCATCGCTTGGCGCGGAGTTAATTCCTCGGCTGTCCCAAAGCGATGGGCATACCGCCTAGCTCTTCCAGACTCAGAAATAGTCTGATCACCATACCAAGTCGTTGTCCATTTCATTACCCCGTGGTGGAGCTTGAGTCTTGGCTCCGTAGGTTCTGTGGCCATTTGTTAACTCCCTTGGCGTAGCACAAGCTGTCTGTTTCCAGCCGGCTTGCGTTCTGAATTGGTCGTGGTTGTCGAAGCAGATTGCCCCCGCTCTGGCTTGCGGCGCCGGTTGACGAAGTCATCCAGATCTTCCCGGTGGAAGAAATTGAACTTCCCGATCCTGGTGGGCCGCAGCTCCCGTGTATCGACGTAATGCCGAAGGGTTCTGACTGCGGCCGCCCCATCGTCCGTCACCATGTCCAGGCAGAGATAGATCGCTGCCTGCTGGGCGGTGAACAGGCCGCTATGGCGGCGGGGGTTGGCTTCCTGGGTGTTCGCGGACCGCTGAACTGGCAGATACCCTTCCAGATCCTGGATTCCATCTGGGGCGATCCTGGCAGGGGCCACTGGGATGTCTGTCGTAATGTTGCTGGTAGTTTCTTCGCTGCTGTCGAGCGCCTGCGCGCAGTTATTCCGTTGGATCATTGTTTTGCCTCCTGTTTCAGGTGGGTTAGTTGGTGGATGAATCAGATGGAGTGTCTGAAATACTGTTCGTGGGCGGGGTGTCTGCCGCCGCAGTTGGGCCACCTGATTCCGGTGGCCCCGTGTCCTCGGGCAGAAGAGCTATCCCCTCCCAGCCACGCCCATATCTTCCTCTGCTTACGGTGTGGCAACCTTTTGCTTTCAAGATCGCCGCGATGGCTCGGGTATTCAGCGGGGAGTTCTCGCCGATTTCCTGGCAGTATGCCATGTAGGCGTCCCGGAGCGAGGCATTGCTGGTCCAAGTATCGCGAGCGGGAACGTTGGGAACGCATCTCTCCTCCATGAACTGCTCGAAGGAGTTGCTCTCCTTGCGAAAGCTTTTTGTTGCCTCGCACACACAAGCCGGCGGGTTCAAACCCGATTTCTGCCACTCCAGGCAACCACAGACTGCCCAGGCCAGGATTCCCGGCAGTTCTTGCCGCAATTTCTCTGTGAGCTTGGTGTCCTGCTGGTCCTTGGGGATCACCACGTTGAAGGGCACAAGCAAGAGCCTGCGCCAGATTCCCTCGTCTGTCCCCTGAATGCGGGGCTTGTGGTTGGTCATCATGATGATCTTGTGCGTGGGTTCAAACTCCCCGAAATCCTCGTACAGCTTTCGAGCCTTGAGCATGTCCCCGCCGGTTAGGAGCTTAACCAGTGCCTCAGAGAGCCTTTCGCCGGAGTCGGATTCGGAGGCTATAGCGAGACGTAGCCCTTGCAGATCGGCAATCACGTTGGGGGCCTTTTCGAACTTTGACACGGTCAGCAGTTCATGGGGTGCAGGACCTGCGTAGTCGCCCATCACCGCCTTGAGCTGATTAAGTAGCGTTGACTTCCCATTGGCGCCGTCACCGTAGAAGATCGGCAGAACCTGCTCACTTACGCTTCCTGTCAGACAGTAGCCAATCAGTCGCTGGATAAAAGCTATGAGGTCCGCCTCGCCGGCAAAGATCTTGTCCAGGAATGCCTCCCACTGTGGGCACGTAGCGGCGGGGTCGTATTCAACCGGGGAGAGGTGGGTGATAAAGTCTTTCGGCAACGAAGGACGAAGTTCTCCCGTTCTTAGGTCGATAACCCCGTTATTTACTGCCAATAGCCAGGGGTCGCTATCGAACTGGTCCGGCCTTACGGCGAGTTTGCTACGCGCCAGGTCCACCATGGCCTCCACTCTTGATCTGGACTCAGACTTCGTTGCGAAGTCCTCCATGGCCCTCCTTCTTGTCAAATCCTGAACATTTCTGGCTTCCTTGCGGATGGAGAGAATTGTTTGTTCGGCTGATTTCTGCACCTGCAGCAGGATGTCCCGTTCCCATCTCTTGCCATTCCAAATGAACCAACTGTTCCGTGGCTGGCAGTAGCAAGCCGTGTTGCGGTGCTGGTTGGCAAACCGCTCGGCGTTACCCAGGTCTGTCAGCTTGATCTCGTCAGCTTTGGCAGCGGGATTCTTAATGCCAGCCTCAAGACCAGAACGAGTCGTATCGGCGGCCTCATCCTCCGAAAGCCCAGCCTCGATCGCCGCCTCAATGAGGACAAGCTCGACTTGTTTCTTATTCAGACCTTCTGATTCAAGGCGCCGACCTAGCAAGTATGCTTTGGCATTGAGGGTGTCGTTACGGGAACCTTCCTCGGCCTCCCGCACTTCCTGGATTGCCTTCCGGACAATCTCGTTGCCACAGGCCAGGGGTGCGGGATTCTCATGCAGGTCCTTACGTTCCGGTTTCTCCTGCAACGACAGGATTTTCTGGATGATGTCTGCAGGCAGCTCCGATACCTCTACATCCTGAGGCGACAGCCCTGGAATCCACTGATAGATTTTGCCTGTCTCCGGGTGCACAGAGCCCGGATACACAACCTGGCCACCGTCGGACTTGATATCTATGTTCCCTCCCAGCTTCTTAACTGAGTTTCCAATCTTGCACTTGGGAGCCTTGAAGTAATGGTGTGTGCCTCTGCTTGTCTTGGCTGTTACCGTTGTCGGCAACCCGAGCGGATCGGTATCCTGATCGATATCAATAACCAATATGCCAGAGGCGGTGCCGGTCCGCAGGCCCACGTTGCCCTTGCTGGCCCACTCCAGAGCTTGGTCGAGGGTCTCCCGAGGTGCAGTGGGCCATTCCTCCATCAACGGCCTCTTGCCCGCAAGGGGAATGAAGGACCATCCCATCTTGTGTCCAAGTCTCACATTCTTAACCCGATCAGATTCTTCCACCCCGTAGCGAGAGGTAGGCCTGATATCGGAGGTTTCTGTTGTAGATAGAATCGTGGTTTCGTCGTATGCCTGGATCATGTGTGATTCCTCCTTAGAGAGCGGGGCTCTGGGCGGGTTTGTAGAAGTGCGGATCGTATGTGGTATGCTGGAGGGAGATTGCCTGGCTTACGACGGCTTGACCGTACGCCCTGCCATCCTCCGTGATCGCCTGATCCCATCGTGGCCGATAGCGTCTGGAGTGCCTGAACAAGCGATCGATGGCAACCGGATCCTTGGCATACCAGAAGGCAAGCTCCACACAGAAAGCCAGGTCGCCCTCCTGGAGACCCAGTTCACAAGCAGGCTCCTTCCCCATCCACAGTTGGCCAAACTTGAGGGCTCTGGCAGACCGCATGGCTCTGGCGAGGATCTGCTCCTCACTGGGCGTCAAGGCATGTACTGGTCCGGTAAGTGGCCGAGGAATATCGCCAGAGGGGTTCTCTGTTGCTGGTATCCCCTCGCTGGCAGGTAAGGTTGCTTGCCCCCTGGTGAAGCCCAGTCCTAGACTATCATGTGCATTCGTGTCTGTTCCATTCTGATCGGTGCTGCCCAATACTCTGCTATCCATGGCGTTGTCCTCATTCTGTCCCTTTCAGTTAGTCATTGTCTGAACATTGGGGGCAACTCAGGGGCTTTTCTTTAGCTATTGGCGATTATTGTTCGCCTAAGCCCTATTTTGTTGCGATGAATCATGACATCTACAGTAGCGCGAACCGACAATATGCGCAAGACAATTCCTGACAATTTCCTAGAGTATCTGTAGTCGCAGTCAGTTTATTCAGAATAGCCATGCTGTGATATTCCTCGAAGAGATCACCGCAGCACACGAGATCCAGCGTTGGCATTGGCATCAAAGGTTGGAGGGCACTTAATCCGGCAGGCATGATTTATCACTGATTATTAGCTGCAAGAGCGGAGTCGAGTAACATTACCAGAGATGGTACCATGCCAGAGGGGATTTGGTCAATAGTAAATCCGTGGATTATTTAATTATATTTTATGATGCCGTTGAACCAATATTCACAAGCTCGCTACAGAGGCACTATATAAGCCCTGGATAATGCCTTGGGATGGCAATTAATGCTCATGAAATGCATCTTCGCAGGCTGCATGCACTCAATAATGTTGTGTTAAGCAGCATGGGCCCTTTGCCAGGGTGCGGGGCGACCTCATGTTAACGCTGTTAACGCTTCTCCCATTAATTGTTCCAAGAGTGTTGATTGCTTTGTGGATACTTAATGGAAATGGTGTTAACAGTGTTAACAGCCCCCGTCCAGACACCCCTGGCCTAGCATCCACCCCTCCGTGCCCCCTGCCTCTGGCCTAGACAGACTGGCCGGCACTCTTGACTACTCCAGCCATCATCATTATGTTCGTGGCCGCGCTGGCAGTTCTCCCCCAAACTGCCACGCCTGGGCTTAGCAAGGTCTCCCCCTACCTTGCCAAGCCCTCTTTATTGGTTCACGACCTGGCATCTGGAAACTCCCTAAAAACCATTCTCCAGTGGATCGTGAGGCAAATGCGCACCACCGGTATTCACCCCTGGCCAATACGTTGTCTGCGGCCCAGTAGATCCTGACGACCCACCTCCAGTCGACAGGAGTCGGATCCACCCGGATCCATCCCCAGCTATATATTGTCTGCAGCTCAGCAACTCCGATTACGTGTTTTCGGTCGACAGGGTGACGTGCATATGCATTGCTGCCCCCTGGCACATTGTCTCGATGCCTGCCCCGATACCAATCTCCAGTCAACAGTGGTCCGTGTTTCCGGTGAAGGGAAGCACAGCAGATCATGCTTCCAGGGTGTCTATGCAGCTGGGGCCCTCTATATCCAGCTATCTGCACAGGCTACCAGTCAACCGTAAGGCAGTTACCACATTCAATGGGGCGAACTGGTTCCGAGGGAGCCTCTATTATTCATGCTCACTCCCCCTGGCTATCTAATTGACTGTCTGCATCAGGAAAGACATACTGTGGCCCAGAGCACCATGTAACCTTGAAACGAGGAATAGATCATGCCCAACATCGCCATAGCACTTCGTGAAGAGATCAACCGCCTGGCTGCAAAGCAGGTGCGGTTCGGAATGACCAAGGTGAAGCAGGATACCGTGCGCCTCAAGCGTGACGTAGCCCGTCTGAAGCGCCAGGTTGCAATGCTTCAGCGAGAAAAGACATTCCTGGTCAAACAGGTTGCCCGGACAAGCGAAGTGACTGCACCACCTGTCGAGAAGCTCCAGAAGATGAGGGTGACAGGCAAGTGGATGATTAGCCTGCGAAAGAGGCTCGACCTGACTCAGGCTGATTTCGGCAAGCTGATGGGTGTCTCTGGGCAGCAGGTATATCAGTACGAAAGGAAGACAGGGGTATTGCGTCTACGTGAGACCACCAAGGCCGCACTGGCTAAAGTCAGGCAGATGGGCAAGCGTGAGGCCAGAAAGGCCCTGGAAGCTCAGCCGGTAGCAAAGGCACCTCAGAAGAAGCGCCGGGCGAAGAAGGCTCGCCTGACCAAGGTCAAACAGGTGCGCAGGAAGGCCAAGAAGGCTTCCAAGAAATAGAGCCGCTGGCGCCCACTCCGAGGGGGACAGATGCGCACATGTTCCAGCGCCCCAGCAAGGCGCTTAGGCGCGCGCTAGCGCCACGATCGGCGTCGGGGGCTACATAGATGCCTTCGGAAGAAGAACACTGATCCTACGCGCCCTGAGGACTCCGAGCGCCGCCCATACCAACAAGCTGTAGAAATCTTACATGGGCTGGATCAGGGTGACAGCGGTGACATCAATTCTGTAAAGTCTTCGCGAGCAGAGAATATATAAATAGTTCTGGAAAGGCTGTCACCGCTGTCACCTCCCACGTCAATCCCAGGGCAAGTTCCCGCCTCAGCTCACCCAGGTTTTGACCAATGTTAAGATAGGCAAACCGCTGTTCTTGGCTTTCTGAGGCCTTTTCACGGGATTCTACACATGCGGGCACGGGTCGATGATAGCTTTCATCTGCGCTAAGTAAATTTGCCGCAACAGGATACGGCTTGCCAGCGAATCCTCGTCGCCTCACCCATGGCCATGCCCCGCGGGCCGGAGCAAACTACGGCCTCTTCAAACTCCGCAACATCCCACAGATGTACCCAGCCCTGGCCTCAATGGCCTTTTGTCGGTTTTGTCAGTTTCTTCCAGAGCCATCGCACTCGTTTTGACATCTGTAGCAACACGCCTTCTGTCACTTCTTGCATCGGCAGCTGCCCTTGAGAGGATGTTGACAGGACCTTCTCGGGCATCTCCACCTGTTCCACCTGTTCCTTCACTTCCAGCCGTTCCATCACGTGGAGCAAACCCAGGTCATCTGGGTAACGTCTGGTCGCCAGCCACGTCATGACTGCAACTGCCGCCAGCGGTATCGAAGCACCCATGGACAAGGCAAGCATCCGGTATCGCCCCGGAGACAGGTATGCCGAGTCATTATGCTCCTGGGCAGTCTGGGCCATCTCCACAGCGCTACGAGCAGCCAATGCCAGTTCAGTGTTGACCTCAGGCTCCGGCCTATGGCCACCCGATGCCAGGAAGATCAGGAATAGTACAACCGCAGCAATGATGATCCATCTCATGGTTTGTCTCCTGAGGGTGAATGGAGCAGCATCCGGATCAGCTTCTCAAGGATGCGTCGCAAGTGATGTTCCCTGGCAAACAGCAGCACCAGGACCAGCAAGGCTGTAGATGAGCAGATCCAAAGGAAGACGGCTGTGGATCTATCTTGCTCAGCCAACTCCTTTTGGGCCACCAGCACACGTCGATCTTGCTGCGTCTCCTGGTGGGCTTTCTGGATCTGCTTGTTGAGATCTTGTCGTTCCTGGTCAGTACTCTCCTGCATCCTGGCAACTTCTTGCTGACGTTGCCGTTCGCGTTTGGTTTCGGAATCATCGCAGCCGCCAATAGCTAACAGGATCACGAGGATCAGCCATGGGGCTGCGCGTATAGCTTCTGATTTCATTGAGGCTCCTTTTAGGGTAGTAGTGGGAAAAGGGCTGACAAAACCGACAAAAGTCTCCCCGCTCCCCTGGCGATTACTAGCAGTAGCCATGGGTGCGGTCGTCTCAATTGGCGTTTGATCCGACGCCGCATAGTACATCCATCAGGCCATGAAGAGCTTGCGTTCGTCTGGGCAGCGCTTCCAGGTTCCGCCCCTTGACGGCCTCGGTGAAGGCATTGAACAGTCGCCATGCCGTCTGGCCGCCTTGAGCGAACTCCGCGTGCCGCGGCCGACGCCATTCCTGGAGAACCTCGGGCACGGCAGTGACGGGCACAACCCGGGCATCTACCGCGCGCACGATCATGTCGTGGGCTCGCGTATGCGTGACCTTGGTCGCCTTGTATGCCTCGATCCGGTCGTCCTGCTGCTGGCGCAGATCGCCCAGCCGTCCCACTGCACCGGCAACCAGGCCGGGCAGATCGCGCTCGATGAAGACGGTATGCCGGCGGGCGATCACCACCTCGGCACTGAAGGCCATGTTGTCGCACACGAACACGCCGGAGCCAACGGCCAGGCTGGCAGGGAAGCTCTTGTCGTGGCTGTTCCGCAGGCCCAGCACCATTCCGTAGTCCTGGTGGCTGTGGCCGTTCGTCACCTGCATCAGGCCGAAGTATCGAAGGCCGTCGTGAGGCATCGCGTGGGCCTGGTTGACGATCTTCAGCCCGGCGCCGGTCAGTGTGGCTTCCACCTGCTCCAGCAGGCGGAAGTGCGGAATGGGCACCCAGGTGTCGGTCCTGGTCGGCGTGGGGCAACGTTCGATCTGGTCCCGCTCGACGTGTCGGGAGCCGCAATGAAGGCATAGATTCAGCATTGTAAATCTCCTGTATCTGGGGTACGGGGACTGTTACGGAGGCTGACGATGGTTTAAGGATGTGTGGTTATGCCTAGCGCGTCTGCGAATCTTGAACTCGCCGCAACAGGATCCAGGCGCGTACGTTCATGGCCGCACATAACCGCAGAAGCATATTCACGGTCGGGGACTTCTTGTCGGACTCCAGAAGACTGATATATTCCCGAGAAACGCCGGCGTTGCCAGCCAGCGCTTCCTGCGTCATTCCGGCAGAGAGACGTGCTTTTCGTAGCTGTTGGCCCAAGGACATGGTGCCAAAATAGATGTTGACGTCATTTATGTCTGTGAATTATAGTTCACATCCGCTCAGACCCGTTTGTCCAGGGCGCGATGGAGTCTTTGAAAGACATGCATGAGCGGCCAAGTGCATTCTGGGGACTGTTCAGAAACCTCGACGTTCACTTTGGCCATGACGGCGGCGGCATGTTCAGGGCCGTTGTTTGGTCGAATCTCTACCGTTTGGCCCCTCACTCACACAGAGCCAACCCTCCTGAATGGAACTGCGCTGCGCAGCGAGAGCAAGCGGCGACGTTGCTTTACCAGGAGATGAAGACTCTGCGCCCAGGTGTAGCCGTGTTCCTTACGGGTGGCGGTTGGTTTCGTGAATTCCTGGACACTAGTTCTCTAGGCAAGCACATGCGTGGTTCGTTTCTTCGCGGTGGGGGTTATGTTCGCTGGCATGGAAGATTTGGCCCAACGCGGGTTGTGGTCGCAGAACACCCCCAGGGCAAAGTCGGCGGCGCAGCCCATCTCGCGAAGAATATCTGCCGCTACGCGATTGAGACGCCGAGAATCGACCGATAGGCTGGCGAATTGTTCGATAGCATCACATAGGAACATAGCAAAATGAAACCGCCCAAACACGTGCTGAGACAGAACATTTTCGAGCATGCAACCAGCGAATTATCTCATTCGGCCCTGTGGGCATGGATACTCAGTTGTGCCCAGTCGGAAGAGCATGACCGACGAGACGTCCGACGTCTAGCCGAAGCTTTCCTGCATCATGTCGGATACTCGGCTCCTCTTCCAAGAGTCACCTCAGTGGAACGGGAGGTGACACCTCGCGATGGCGAGAAGATGCGGTTCGACATTGTGGCATCACTGGAATCTGGAGATACGCTGCTGATCGAAAACAAGGTTAAAGCGTTGCCTGATGAGGCCCAGCTCCGGTCCTATGCCGAGCATCATCCCCAAAGCACGTATGTCCTGCTTCATGCAGGGTTCAATTCTCTTAGGAGGTCCTACGAATGGAAGAGACTAGGGGAGGTCGCCCTATGGAAACGGATTGGGATCGAGGGAATCTTAGAGGTGATTGATTCAATGGAGGAGCCACTCAGTCACAGCCTCTTAATTGACTATGATCGGTGGTTACGAAAGTTGGCAGCGAGATTTGAACAACTTACAGTTCAGGCTTTGAGCAACGACGTAGCAGAGGTCAATGAAGCATTGAAAAGCCCTCAGGGGCAGTACGCATTTGTAGATAACCTATGCAACGACTTGGACGGTGTCATCCAATTAGGCACAAGCAGCGGAAGGCCGTGGACTGAGTTTGCGTTTCTTTGGCTCGAGAATGATGAGCCAGGGAAGGATGATTACCCAGATATGCTGTTCTATCGACTCGATGCAACTTCCCGTGGCATCCCGTACCTTGCTATTCGGCAATACCACCGACTGGCAACCGGAGATGCGGTTTCGCTGCAGAAGAAGCGAGATAGACTGACTTTGATCAGAACTTGTTGGGCGAAGGCTGTTGCGCAAAGCGATCAGCCGAGTTTGAACTGGCGGCCCCCAGGAAATCGGCTAGGCTTTGAAATGGAAGTATGCTCGCTGTTGCTGAATAGTCCGGAGAACTCCCCCGCAAAGGTGCGAAGGGCCTTGCCTGGCTTGCACAAGGGGTTTCTGGAAGAACTACGGAAGGTCGGTTGGCCAATTTCGGAGAGAATCCGCGAGGCCTTTCCGGGAACCTCCATGTGCGAACATGTCAGTCCCTCGGGCCCTTCTTGTTGTCCGCCCTCATTGCTTTCCAATCTTCATTGAGTTCGTCAAAGATACTTGTACCTGGCTGGTTAGAGTGTACGTAACCCGCAGTTCCCTGTAAGTAAACAGGCCCTCCGTGACCGCCGGCACGCCCTCCGACCGGCTCAGATTGCTTTTTCAACCAATACAGAGGAAGCGGTCGTCGATGCGATAGGTACTATGACAACGCCCGTCATGGTCTTCAATAGATAGGTCTTGCGACTTGGGGCCTGTGCGCCACTCAGCAGCAGAGCCTTTCCTTCGTTTGCTTACAGCTTGACACGTCTTCCTTGGCACTTGATACTGTTTGAGAATCGGCTCCAGCTCCCAATAGTCTCTCGAGGTGGCCATGGCACGGGGTGAACAACTTATCAGGCAGTGGAAGCTTCTGAGGCTTCTGCAGAGCCGCCACTTTGGCGTATGCTTGGAGGACCTTATCGCCGAATTAGGTTCCTGCAAGCGGACTATCCAGCGGGATCTGAAGCTGCTGCAAGGGGCAGGATTTCCCATCAGTTTCGAACAACATCTGGGAGAAGTGGGTGATCGTGAGAGACGATTCTGGAAGCTGGAACACCGGTTCCTTGAATCACAGAACCTCGTTCTCTCGATGGTGGAAGTGCTCAGCCTCCTCTTGAGCCAGCAGCTGCTTGCGTCCCTGGCTGGTACGCCGCTGGGCGATGGCCTCAAGTCCGTAATAGGCAAGATTGAGTCCGTGCTCTCAATCAAGGCCCGGGGCTACTTCTCCGATCTGGAGGACGTCCTGATCGTCAAAGAGACCGTGCAGCCCGAGTTTTCAGCGATGTACAGCTCGATCGAGAGCATCAACCGAGCGATCTCCGAGAGCAGGGTTCTCCAGATTCGATACAAGTCTCCCAGGAAAAGCGATGGGTTCTCCTCGGCGTTCCATCCGTACAACCTGATCCTGCACAAGAACGACCTGTACTGCATCGGGCGAGTGGTTGCCAAGGACCAGATCCGCACCCTGAAGGTGCGCCGGCTCCAGGCCCTGGACTTGACCGAAAAGAAGTTCACCAGGCCTGAGCGATTCTGCCTTGGCGGCCATCTGGACGGCAGCTTTGGCATTGTCTATAGCGGAGAGTATGAGACCGTCCAGGCTCGCCTGAGCGGCTGGGCGGCCACTGAAGTCCGGGAGCACAAGTGGCACCCAACCCAGAAGATCATTGGCGGCACCAATGACTCGCTTGTAGTCCAGTTCGACCTCTCCAACACGATGGAGTTCAAGACCTGGCTGCTGAGCTTCGGCCGTCACGCCAAGCTGCTCAAGCCCAAGCACCTTGTGGACGAACTTGCCGAGGAAATAGCACAGATGAACAACTCCTATGCGGCCGGCGGCACAGGAAAGGCCAGCCACGCGTAGCATCGTCCTGCGGTCGCATCATTCGTCAAATCCTTGGTGAGGGGTGACCCGATCTGTCATGGGGGGCTGCGACACTTCAGGTGTGACGACAGAACAGGGAGACAGGACCGTGGACTCCAGCCACGATAATACTGGCATGCCTGGCGACCAGAGCTTGACGACTGGCCCTCTTCCCAGGACGGAGTTCGTGGACAGCCGGCTCTATCGGTACACCTTCAAGGACATGACGGTGGTGAATGCGTGGCCGAAGCCCGCCGCCTGGTACCGACGGACCGGAAGTGATCGATGGTATCCCTGCAAGCCCTCCATGGATCTTTGGCCCAAGGTCTACCAGCCCTTCTTGCCGGGGATCGAAGAGGATCTCTGTTCACCGGACCGCCGGATGAGCGACTGTGAGGCCGCCTACGCGCAGCAGATGCGAGCCGAAAACGACTACGCCAAGACGATCCCGATGGAAGTTCGCCAAGTCGTGGGGCTGTTTCGGTGTTGCCAGTGGAACGTTCTGCGCATGATCGCCAGATGTCCGGCAACCATCGACTTCGTCCGCAGGAATCCGATCCTGGGCTTCTGCTTGGCGGCCAGCCGAAGCTTCAGTGGCCATCGAGAACCCTCGGCATGCCGGCTGGCCCAGCTTGCCGGCCTCAAGCAACGGCATCTGCTTCAATGGCTGGGGTTTCCGGGAACCGAGGCGGCAGCAAGGGTCATCAGGAAGATCGCACCGCAGGCGGCGGCCATCTGCACGCTGAAAGCCCTTAAGGTCGCCATGGGTGATTCAAATGTCCTCAAGATGCTCTCTCACGCGCCGGCCCCGATCCGTGCTGAAGGCCTGGCAGTTGTGCTCAACCCCAGGACCCGCCAGCTCGTGTCGCCTTCCTTGATCAGCGACCTGTGGGCCAATCCCGAAGAGCCGATGCCGGAGGGTCATTTTTCGATCGAAAACCATGACCTCGTGATCCCCACTGAATGTGTCGGAAGCCTTAGTGAACTGGCGGAACTGTCATCCTTGGTCCGACCTGGCCGGCACCCCCCCAGAGTCCGCTCGATTGAAGACATCAACCGCTGGTACGGTAAGCTCAGCATGGAAGCGGCCCGGGGCGAAGATGCTGCGCAAAGCGGCATTCGTTTCCCGCCACCCCCAATCCAGGGGATGGCGTTCATTCTTCCACTGATGACGCCAAAGGATCTGATCGAGGAGGGGCAAAGGCAGCGGAATTGCGTTGCGCAGTATATCGCTGATGTTGCCATGGGCAGGCGGTATATCTACCGGGTGCTTGCTCCTGAGCGGGCCACCGTCTCCGTCTTTCCGATCGAAGGCGCTTGGGCCATCGAAAACGTGGAGGCAGCGAACAGCCAGCCGGTCGAGGAGATTACCCGCCAGTTTGTCGCTGAGTGGATTTCGGACAGTCGGGGGTGACCCGGTCTGTCGCAGGAAGCCGGGATACTTCCATAGTGGCAGTACGACGGTTGAGACATCGCCAGAAGTCTGTGGCCACATAGGCCATGTTTTGTACGAAGACCAGAAGGCCAGTGGAAGAGGCAACGCGCCATGCCGTCGAAGGCTGGCTTTGCGGGAAGGTTTCGGAGACTATGTAGGCATCACGCCGATTTCGCCGGCGCGCACCCTAGCGTGCCGGGCGAAGTCAAAACTCAAGGAGCACCCACAATGGCATCGAAGATCTTATGGATCGAAGATGACCAGGAGTTCCTGCGACTGGGCTGCAGGGAACTGATCACCCGGGGATTTGACGTTCTGGCTGCCTGCGACAACGATGAGGCGATGGAACTTCTTCGCCGCTACGGCGACCAGATCGGCCTGATTATCCAGAACATCCACCGCCCCCCTGGCAGATGCCTGGCCGGGGAGGATCTGGGGAAGCACGAACTCACGGGACTGGTCTTTCTGGCCCGCTGCGCCCGGCGCGTTAGGCCGTACTTGCCGTGCATCTTCATCACCGGCACGCGGTGGGGATACTACGCAGGGAGTGAAGCCAAGCGGCTTGGCAACTGTCTTGTGTTCGAGAGACCAGTGCTGTTTGGCTACCTAATCGACACCGCCCAAGCGATGATACTCCACTCAGTCTAACCCCATCTCCCCTCGATTCCTATTCTGGATTCTCGGGGAAGGCCTTGCTCGCATCTCTCTTGTCGGGTAGAAGGAGTCCGTTAAGGAATAGCGGACTGTTTCCGGAGAAGCGAACATGATTTATGGAGCATTTCAAGTCTGGAACCCTGAATACGAGCCTGCCGGGGTACTTCGTCATGCCGAGGTGCTCGAACAGGCATGCAAAGACAACGGTCCTGAGCCTCATGTGTGGTGGGGAAAGATATCACGGAGTAAGACGCCAGGAGAAATTGAACGCGATCATGCCGACAATCCGGGCAGAGAACTCAAGTTCCTCGTCATGACAAATCACAGCGAAACACACTTTTGTACAGTCCAAGATATTCGGTGGCCGCGGGAGACCGGGGTCGCGACAATGCCCGGCAAGAATGTGCCCAAGTACTACGGACAACGAGAATTGGCCGTAAGATACTGGTTTAAGATCGATGGCCTCTGCGCAATAGCGACCAACCTGACCGCAACGTTGAAGGAATTGGCTCGATTCAAGGATAGCCGGGATAAGCCCATAAACCTCTATGAACAACGTCGGCATGAGTATGGCCTGCCCTGTCTGGTACAAATGGACGAAGATGACTACGAAGAACTTGTGGCCATATGTCGGAGTCATGCCCCCAATTTCATCGAGGCCGTTCTTGGCCCCGACACTAACAATAGCCTGATTGCAGTGCGAACGGCTCTGGATCCTGACTTCTCAGCATTTGACGAAGATATCCAGATTTTTCTGGCCACTGGGGAACAAGCGTATAAAACCCTTCGGCTTGATTCTTCGCCCGCCATTCTGAGTATGTTTAAAGCATATGAAGTTATCGTGACGTGTAGCCTCGCTCCGGCAATGAAGAGCCGGCTTGGCCGGGATGCGGCACTGATTCCCATTCACGATCAACGGGGTGGGGTTACCACGCTGGAACAATATACGATGGAACGTGGCCATCGATTAGGTGTCAAGAATATCGTGGCTGGCATTCTCACCGACTATGTCGGATCACGAACCAAAGGGATACTAACCCCGGTCGATCATGGCTGGCTTTTCGATACCTTCCGCAGTTTCTTCATGGAGATTGTGAAACATGTGAGGAACCCGGCCATCCATCGAGAGAGGATGTCACGGGGCCAAGCAGAGGGGCTCTATAACGCCACTCTCCGAAACAAGGACACATCAATGATCACAAAGTTGCATCGCCTTTGTTCTCTTATGACAAGGGATTGAGTTGTCTCTATTACTTCTTTCGATTGGCCGACCAGTTCACTGCTTATGGACGATTCTCTGAGCATGGTCTTCAACCAATTCGTTCGGGCCGTCCTTTGCATCTCCTTTTTCATGCGAGTCAGGCAATCATCACATTGGTGGAAGATGCCCCTTTGATCTGGCTTGCTTCAATGTTTCGATCGCAAGGCACATATACTTACGCCATTCATCGCAATCCCGAGTATCACTCACATAGTAACCTCTGCCGGGCACCCGAGGCTCATGCATATTAACAATGATTGCCGAAAGATCAAAGAGTGAGTTCCTTTGGCACCACCGCTGAATATTCCCCAAGGGACCAAAGGTCTGTGCAGTATATCTTGCTTTTTCCCGTAACGCCTCCTTCCCAAAGTTCGCAAGATACCCATAGGGCGGAACATGTGGTAAGCCGACCAGCTTGAGAAGCGCCTCGACAAGCCATTTGGATCCATTAGGCGCGTTTGAAAGAATCTCATCATTCGTAGATGTCAATATATACCGAACCCCGCCTTTCCATTCGAAGTGCAGACGTGGTGGAGCTAAGGTTTTATCATGCGATTCTCCTGCCGCTGCAGGCCCGGCGACTTCCAATCCCGATTCGACTTCAGTTGGGGTCCACTTTTTTGTCACCGTGTCGAACATGCCTGGAATATTACCTTTCGTCATGGGTATGCGTGCCATGATGTCTCCTTATGATGTACACTCGTTGATACCGCCCGACCCAGCCACCTATTCATGGCCAGTCTGCGTCAACTTCAGCAGGGATGTCAATCCCAATTAACCATCTCTTTGCGCGGCTGCGAGCCACATAATCCATACGTAGTCTGTCAGAATATTGTGATGGGTTGTCAAAGTCAAAATCATATACAAGAATAATTGCCTCGTTGTCCAATCCCTTGTATTGATGGATTGTCGATATCTTAACGCCGCCGCGAGATGTGGGTGAAGAACCGGCAAAATCCTTTCGTGTCATCTCTCCCATCACCCGCAAGGGATCTGTGCGAACATCCGGATGTTCTCCCAAGAAGGCCGCCAATCGCCTGCAGGAATTGATTTCGTCCATGATTTCACTGTCAGCGGCTGCCACGCCTTGCAGTACTCGATCGAGCATCTTTACATCAACCTGGGCTTGCCTCTCAGTATGACATAGAGCTTGAAGTGCTGGTCCCATTCTTGTATCCAGGAGAGCGACTAAAGTCACCAGGTCGTCACTTTCCCTTTGGTGTACCAAGTGTTCCCAGAGCCCGCTGAACTCATCTGCTGTGAGACGGCTGTATTTTGAGGCAAGGAACCACCATATCGGTAAGTTTCGCTTCCCCTGAATAAACCAGGCTGATAGAACCGCAAGAAAACAACGAACTCCAGGAGCATCCGCTGGCCGCGCGGTCACCAGATCACAGGGAATGCGTGACCGTTTTAGCTTCTTCTGGACACGACACGTCGTGTCGTTCGTGTATGCCAAAACTGTAATGTCATCATCGTTAAGTCCCAGATCTCGCAAGGTCGTGACGGCTTGGACCACCGAGTTGGCGACAAGAATGCCTCCAGCAATATCGGTTCTTGCAAGGGCGATGTCTGCCGGAACCAGGCGGCACAGACCCTGATGCTCTGTACGCTTTGCCAGACGGTGAGCACTGGCGTTGACAACGTTAAGGATGTCTTGGCCTGATCTCTGGCTTGTTCGAAGCCCCAGCGTCCGACATTGTCCCCATTCGGCAAACTGATCAAATATATCCTGTACTGCCCCTCGCCAGGCATAGATCCTCTGGAAGTCGTCACCTACTACAACCACTTGCTTCGCACGATCCTCTTGTATTCCTGCTGCATTCTGCTGATAGCCAGCAAGATGCTGGAGACTTCGCAGTTGCGGATAATTCGTATCCTGCAATTCATCTACGATCCAGTGAGAAACTCCTCCTCGGGACTCACGTCGGAATCGTTCGTCGGTCCGCACAAGGTACTCAAACAGAACCATAACGATATCAAAGTCTATAAAGCCCTTTTGGCTGTAGAAGCGAAGCAGGGCACGCCATGCCGTTTCCAGACGATCCCCATTTAGAAGATCTGCTGGTGGATGTGCCCCGGGATCGCGGGTATTGATGGCCCTGGAGAGTCTCTCCCCCCAATTGTCTTCCAAGGCATATCCTGCTCCCGAGCCAAGCCTGAAGTACTCCAGAATAGAATCCCTCCAAAACTCGTTGAGCATCTGGATATGCTTTAATCTAAAAGTCATGCCCTCTCCGATGGAGACGGTTCCTCCGTGTGTTAGCAGTTTCTTCAACGCGAACCCGTGAAAGGTATTTGCCTCAAAACGGCGAGCGTCTCCACCCAACTCTCGAAACTGCCTGCGCATATCATCCGCTGCGTTTCGTGTAAATGTCAGCATGACGGTGCGTGCCGATGGGTCATCCGTCAGGATTCGACACGCGCGGCGAACCATTGTGAAGGTCTTACCTGTTCCTGCGCGTGCCACAACCCGTGTTAGAGAACTCCCGCAGTTGATTATTTCGTGTTGCTCCTCGGTAAGGATGAGTGGCACTGGGATTTTACCGTGGCCGTTGGCCCCCGGTTCTTCGATGTCCTTAACTGGAGTGTCATATTTCCGATAAACTGATGCGGTACTGTTCTTGGGCCGGCACCCCAATATCCAGCCTTCCTTGCGAATTAGGGCATCATCCTCTTTGAGCGAGGTGAGGTTCAGTATGGCCTGCAGACAACCCTCTCCGTCCTTTCTGGACACATATCCGGCGGACTCTATCGCATCATTGTCGTCAGATTGAGGTGTGCATGCAGGCCGCAACAATGTTGGATATATCTCGACACATACGTGCTTTCCCGTGTATGCGTCATCGTCAATCGAAAGACCATCGAAAGGCCAGACGGCAAGAGGGATATCTGCTTCCTTGGCCTGATCGATCAGAGCCACCAGTTCTCGCATGCCGCAGATGGTCTGCCCGCCGACGGCCCCGCGAGCACCTATTTCTGTAGCCGAAAAGGGCTCACCACTCGCTCCGCCTTCTATAAGGTAGATTTCTGTTTGTCGAAAGGGCATCTTTCCTTCCCAAAAGGTCGAGTTACTGGGGAGATTGTAGAGGCGCCCAAAGAAAGGGCCGGACAGACCGGGGTTATCCTCCTTTGCCCATCGGTTGAACAACTGGCAGAAATCGCTCGGATGAGATAGTGGGGGGCCCTTCTTTCCACCCCCATAGCTTCCGGTTGCGAGTCGGCGGATTGACTCTCGCCAGTCAATTCCATCGCCATGAAGTCCGCACAACTCAAGCATTGCCATGGGCCAACTGAATTGATGATCTAGGCCGACTATGGTTCGCTGCCCCTGCTTGGTTGCCTCGCGAAGCAGATCGATAATCTGTTTTCGCAGTTCCTGCCTAGTGTATCCGCGGTGTAACTCAGTCGTGCCCGAAGAAACGGAAATATCGGCCATCACGATCTTGTCCCGCTGCGACGTCTTGCTTTTGGCGCCCGAATAGTCTGCCATGATATAGCGCTCGAAGACTCTTCGGGGAGGAGAAGGCGGTTTACAGTCCTTGATGATTGTCTTGGTGTTTGCGTCAGGAGGAGGAGGAGGAGGAGGAGGAGGAGCGGAAACACTGTTGGAACTGTCATGCCAACCAAGCCCATCCAGTCTTCTGGCGGCCTCTTGAGAGGTCTCCGTTGTTGCATAGGCGCTTAGGTGATAGTAGGCGTCCCCCCTCTCTGTCTTGCGGGCGACTGATGCAACAGGTCCAACATAGCCCTCAGGCGCAGGGAGACATACTGCGTTCTCGTGCTTCCAGTACTGAAAGACCAGCACGGCACCAGTTTCGCAGGGTCTTGTTAAAGCGGTTATGGTCCCACATGCTATATCCCACGCAGTACGCAGTTGTTCCTCTGTCAGCATGAACGGGTCGAACAGGGCCAGCAGTGGTCCAGCGTGGTCAGAGACATCCTGATGGCAAAATCCCTCCAGAGCCTTCAGGAGACACGCAGGTTTCTGGCCTTCAGCGAGCAATTGCCGTTTGAGTTCCCGAAAAGTCTCTGGATTATTCTCTGAAAGAAACAATCTGGGGTTCCCCAGTACCTTCAGGGCCAGCCCTGTCGAACAGAGATACTGGCCCTCATCGACCTTTGGCTTTTCAATGTCGTAATAGGCCCCGTATGAAGGATGCTCGCCCTTGAGCTTGGCGATATCCCTGTTCCACTGATCACGATTCTTGACCGGGGCCTCTGGAACAAAAGCGTGCGTGTCCAGGTAGTTGATGGTCTTGCCGAGCTTGCGAGAGGCTAGGAGATTGCCCAGCGACACCAACGCCGCGTGCTTGTAGATATCCCCGAGGTTCCCAACATTGCGATATTGAACGTTCTGCATCATCAGTCCTTCCCTCTTGGCCCGTCACAAATGTCTCGGCCAGCTTATTGTGATATCACCTGACAAGCAAAAGAATAACCGCCACCGTCACGCATGCCCCCAGCCCCACCAACGTCGCAGCAAGGTTTTCCTCTTTCGTCCGGCCCGGCCATTCCCGGCACATGTACTCATAGGCCTTGGCCAACACCATCAGGTCGATGGCAATTCCCATGAAGACCATGAACACGGCAAAGATCCACCTGGCCAGGACGTGTTCATTATTGAGGCATACCACCTCGATGGCCCCCTGGTAAGGGGCGATCAGCAGGTAGCCGAAAAGGCCGATCAGTCCCAGCACCCCGCTGGCCAGGATCGCCACGCTGGGCAGGCCGAACACGATCCACACCACGGCGCACCATGGATACAGGTACTTCTTGCGGTTCTTGACGGCGTCGGCCGTGATCTCAATGGCATACTTGGCACCGATGACGGCCAGTGCAAAGATTGCCAGCAGCATCAGCACGCATTTCAGCCATTCCCAGAGGTCGTTCTTGTGCTCGGACATCATCGTCTCCGCCGCCCGTTCCCTGCCGGTCACTCCCCATGTTCGATCCAGGGGATGAGCGAGCACCTGGCCTGCATCTGCAAGCCCTCCGGTGTGACCCTCGCATCGATCACCGTCAACTCCACCTCCCCAAACCACCGCCGATAGAGGGTGATGCTGTAGGTTGACCCGTCCATCCACTTGGTAAGATCGATACCCGGCGAGCATTCCATGACGGTGGCCGACAGGAGTTCCTTGACCGAAGTGCACTTCCTGTCCAGCGGCCATTTCCTGGGATTGAACGGCACGATATCGGTCTCCAACACCCTGACATTGTCCTTCTTCACCCAGATCTGGCCATTTTCGTCGTTGGGCCAGCCCACTACCGCAATGTCGTAGCGAGCCGATGTCACCACTGGCTGCGTCTGCGGCTGGGACACGGCCGTTATCGCAGCAGGCAGTTGCTGCGGGGGCGGACTCGAGCTATCGCACGCCGAAAGCACCACGGCCAAGGCCGCCAATGAAAGCGACACCAAACCAACGCAGATGCCATTTCGGATGCCCGAGAACGTCTTTCTATTGCTGATGAACGACATTGTGATCAACCTTTCTTTCCTATGTTGCCAACGGAGACGCCAAGGGACTCAAGGGTCTGGCTCAAGCTCGTCAGGCCGCCCTTGAACAAGTCCTTCCAGTTGCCCTTCGCAACCGACGGAGTTCGGGACGAGGCCCCTTCAGTCGGCCGCGCGATCAGTCCGTTCTCGTGTCCGTTCTCTTGGACAACCACGCCGGTTGCCTTCTTGCCACAGACCAGGACGACTTGGTTCCCGGCTTTCGAGGACAAGATGGCGGTGGAGGAATCCGATAAAGCGCTGAGGATCACACTATTTGATTCGCTGCTGCCATTGAGGACGATCCCGCCACCGTTGTTCGCGGCAGCCAGCCCCACCAGGGTCTGCTCTTTCTCGTTCTGCAGGCCAATGCAAGGACCCGCGTCGCCCAACTCGATGCCGACACGCTCCTTGCCGGCCTGGTCAAAGAGCTTGAAAGCCGGCCGGCCTTCAGCCCAGCCAGCGCACAGCCGGGGGCCGTGTTCGTCGTTGATAACAAGCGACGCCACGCCGGCCATGAAGCCCATCACGAGCCGATGCCGCTCCTGGTCGTCCAGGAGCGCGACCGCCGCCATATCAGAGTCCACGCCCGCCACCAGCCTGGATTTGCCATTCTGGTCAAACAGCGTCAGTTCCGGGCGATCCCCGTCGCGGACCTCCAGGGAGGCCCTTCGCCGCCCCAGCGTGTCGGTGACGTACAGGGCCTTCACCGTGATACTCTCGGCCTTCAAATGCGATGTTTCCTGCGCCATGCTCAGCTCCTCTTATCCGGTCGTGCTTGTTGTCCCACCCCAAGATGATTGTTGCGCGCTGGGGTGACAGGGCAGGTCGCACGTAGTTTCGGTGGACGCAAGATTCCCAGTCCCGCAGGCATGACCCGCCGTGTCACCCATCGCCCTTATTGTTCTTGTGGGGGGAAGAACCACCGGCGTTGGGAGAGCCGCATCAATGGAAAACGATTCACTCTTTTCGGAAGGCCGCAATCTGTGCGAAGTCGATCAGGCGGTCATGGCGATGTTTCAGCAGGGCCGGATCGAACTGGGTCCCGTATTTACAAATGAACGTCATCGCGAGGTGCTGATGCAGGTGCAGCCCTCGACGTTCAAGCAACTGATTGCCGCGGTTGCATTGTGCTTCCACTCCGCACACCGGCATCTTCGTCAGTACTGTGATCGCCGACACGGCAGAGAGCCGGTTGGCAGTATTCGGCCGGAGATCGATTACATCCTGGCCGACACATATGGGCTGGCCTTATATGAAGAACAGTTGATCGAGATCCTCGCGTTCTTCGATGTTGACGAGATCGTCGCGCGAATACTGCTGATGGATATGCGAGAACACGGTCCGCCCCTGATCCGATTCCCTGACCGAGGGTTCATCCGTCACGCCACCAGCCTGGGACTCCCAAAAGATGAAGCGGCAGCAGTCTTCCGCCTGGTGCGAGTTTGGAATCCGATGACGACCAGCAAGGCCGTTGCGATGCGTCTGGCTGTCCAAGGATATGCACAGGCCTGCCGTCAAGAACGGGGGGGCCTTCTTTAGACTATAGAACTCTGCGTGTGTAGATCGAGCAGCGGTGCCTGACGAAGCAGAAATTCCGAAGGCAACGGGACAGGCTAATGCGCTGACCGTGCCGGACAACGAGGTCGAGAACCTGGAACAGTGATGCAATGGGCTGTAGTTACGTGATTAGGAAGGTGGAAGATGGCTTTGACGGTGCAGACATCCATTCGATCCGTCTCGCTTGCCCGCAGAATGCGGTTCTCTTCCCCGAAATACTCGATAACCTCCTGCTGCTGGCGGTTCATCCAGCCCGCCAGCGCCACCATGATGAACTCCCATGGCGTGTGGGTCATAAGACCGGAGATCGTAGCGGCAAGAGATGGATGAAATGTCTAGGCCCAGTAAAATGGGATCCTTGTCTTCCGTGAGGGTCACATTCTACCCTCTCGGCCGCCCACCTTTCGTGGGGAAGCCCACTGGCGGGCGCCCGTGCGCTTCGCCCCTATCTTCCCGGGCTAAAGCCCAAATACTGCAATCCCCAGGTACAGCAGAAAGACAACAAACCAAGGAAGCCCGATGAGCCGAATGCCCTTAGCTATGACAATGCATACTCCCATAACAATTGCAGCCACAGTCCCAGAGCACACCAACTCGTTGTACATCCACTCGTATCCCTGTCCGTGCCCGATGAGGCCCCCAAACCATACAAAGAATCCGTAAACACAGACGCCGCAAGTCGCAAAGAAGAAAGAATTATCGGCATTCTTGGGCAATAGTGCCAAGAATGTGATGACGCAAATTAAACCATACAGCCCAATTAGCACCGGAATCCCAAAGCCGATTACTACGCATAGGGCATGGTCGATGAAGTCGAGCATCGGATTCTCCTTTCGAGTTTTGACCACCCAGCCCAATCAGAGGGCCGCCTTTCATATTCACGCACGGGGCCTCGCCGTGTGACACCCGCCCTCCTAGCACTACAGCGCACCTAAAGCTCAAGCTTTCAGGCGTCTCTTACCGATGAGACCTCCAGACATGGAGGTCGCTTATGTTTCCAGAGCAGATTACGGGCTTGGGCCCGGCGTTGACGGAGTTTCTGGGGGGCTTTAGGAACTGCTTGGGCGAATGCCGCCTGATGGACCACTTTCGCACCTACTGCCGCGGATTGTTGTCGGATCTGCAGCGTAAGAGCGTCGAGCCCATCGCGTTGGCCGCGGGCAGCACGGTGCGGGCGCTGCAGATGTTCCTGACCACTCGGGTCTGGGACCACCTGCGTCTGCGGGACCGGGTACAGCAGCGTGTCGCCGCCCTGCACGCGCCGGTGCCGTGAACACCGCGCGGCCCCGACGATCTGGGCGCCATCGGCTTGATCGACGAAACGTCGGTGGCCAAGAAGGGGGACCAGACCCCCGGGGTGCAACGCCAATACTGCGGGTCCCGCGGCAAGATCGAAAATTGCGTGGTCACCGTGCATTTGGGTTATGCCCACGGCACCTTCAAGACACTGTTGGACGCGGAACTCTACCTGCCTGAGAGTTGGGCCGAGGATCGCCAGCGCAGCCGCCGGGCCGGCATCCCCGACGATCTGCCTTATCGGCCCAAGACGGCTATCGCCGTCGCGGAGGTGCGGCGTGCCCTGAGCAACGGTCTGCACTTCGACTGGATGGTCTTTGACGAGGGCTACGGCAAAGATCCTTGGTTCCTGTTCGCCTTGGACGCCCTGGGCCAGCACTGGATCGGCGAGGTCCCCAAAAACTTCCGCTGCTGGCCCGTGCCGCCCCAGTATCAATCGCTGCGGAAAGAGTTCGCCAGCAAGAAGGTCTACAACGTGGTCCGCTGGAGCCTGGCGTTCCTCTGCCAAAAGTGGCGGACGATCACCTGCCCCCGGCAGACTGTCGAACCCACCGTCTGGCAGGTCAAGTCCGCCCAGGTGCATCTGGTCCATGACGGTCGGCCGACGGATCGTACCTACTGGTTGATCGTGGCCTGGAACCAGGCCACCGACGAACACAAATACTTCGTGTCCAACGCCCCGCCCGGGACGAAGTTGGACGTGCTGCTGAAAGTGGCTTTTCGCCGGGCGGAGATCGAGCATCTGTTCCGCCTGGCCAAGGACCAGGTTGGCCTGGACCACTTCGAGGGCCGCAGTTATGTCGGGCTGATGCGGCATATGATCCTCTGCCAACTGATCCTCCTGTTCCTGGCCGAGCAGACCGGGCGGCTCAACACCGAAACCGCCGCCACGGCTCCACGGGGGGAAAAAAATCCCCGCCCATCAACCGCCGAAAATTCCGAAACGCTCGCGCCGCTGCGAACCGCTGATCGTGATTCCGACCCAATTGCACGTTACGATGGAGCAGACGGCGGCCTCCCTGAACTGGCTCTGTGCCCGCTGGCTTGAACGTCGCCACACCCGACGCACCGGCCGCGACCCGCTCCATCGCCAAGCCTTCACCGAAACCTATCACCAAGAACGAAATCTCGCCGCCACCCGCTCCCGACTACGACGCTATTGCCAAACGGAAGGTGCGCTGTAGTGCTAGGAAAGGCGATACCTGAAGCGCCGGGCATCGCCGGGACAACAAGGAGCGAAGACTCGGGCCGGAATGGTGTTTTGGGCAGCGTTCTGCTGAGAAGGGTACTAATTTTGATACCCTGCGGGACGTTGATTGTACGCGCGATGGTTTGCGCAAAGCCCTCCTTGCTGAACAAGCACTGTAGATAAGATGTTTGGATTACAGGTGTCATGCGATCTCGGGGTAAGGGGTGTATTGATTGTCTACAACTCGAAATACGCAGAAGTCCTCTCGGTGTGAGACCCTTTTCTCAAGAAAAGAAGTCGGCGCCTGTTTTCCGCGGGAGATGGGCACAAGCTCTGTCACATCCGTTCGCACGACACGTTTTCCTGGTAGAGGTTGCCCCCACCGCCAAGGAGCTTAGCCGGGCACGGCCTCATCCAAGAGAACGCAAAGGTTCTCGCCGTGTGCCGTTTCGTATCGCGAGAAGCAAGCCGGCGGCGGATGTATCGGGGGGCCGGACGCCAATAGAAGTTGTCACACCCAGGCGATTGATGCGTCCATCTTGGTAGAGGGTTGCCCCCTCCCACAAACGTGAAAGGAGATTCAACGATGCCGAACACCTGCAGGCCATGGGTCATCGATCACTTCATAGCCCCCAAGGCGATACTCGAGCCATGCCGCCATTACCTGGAAGCGAATTGGAAATTCGGGAAGGCGTTCCCCAACACGCTCATTCTCGGCGGCAGCGGCGTTGGGAAGCATACCCTATGCTCGGTCCTCCTTCGCGAGCTAGGCTGCCAGCCGATGATATTCCATTCGTCTTCGCTGGAAACGCCAGAAGACCTGATGCGGGCGTTCTTGCGAGCGGGCGGAGGCAGAGGGGCAATCGGAATCGAGTACATCGAGTACCTCGGCTGCCTCGCGGCGCCTGCACTCATGGAGGCATTCTATGTCGGCTCCCTGGTCCCTCGGTACCCGGCCCTCGAGGAGCCTGTGAAGCTTCCAGCGACCGTGTTTGCGACGGCCTTGGACTATCGCCACGTGCCGCCCGCCCTGCGCGACTGCTTTGGCCTCGTCCTGAAGCTTCATCCGCCCGACGGCGATGCCCTCGCACAGGTACTGGCCCAGGTCTGCCAGCGCGCAGGCGGGAAGGTCCACACGCGCATTGCCCGAAGGCTCTCCAAGTGGTCACTTTCGCGGAGCAACGACGACCCGCGGCTGGCCCTGGCTGCAATCGAGGAGGCCGCTGACTTGGCACGGCTGGAGGTGAGTTCCGATGCTCACAAGAAAGTTCGCGTCTTATCGCGACATTTTGACAAAGCAGTTCGCCTCCTCGAATCGGCCGACGCTCGCGAAGAAAAGGATTCGCTCACCCGTGCCAGGAGTTCATGCAATGACTAACCACCATAAGTGTAAGAACGATCCTGCCGTGCTGCCCGCTACCGTACTCGACGATCTGGACAACTTCATCTGCACGGTCAACACCGGGACAAGTGAGGCTGTGGGTACACTCAGGGCCATGGCCCGCGCCTTGGCCAAGGCCGAACTGATAGCCTACGCGGCGGTCAAGACGCTGTCGAACACGGCCGGGGCGGACGATCCCCTCAGGGCGTCGTTCCAGGAGGCCTCGCGGAAGGAGGCACACCAGGCACAACTTGCCATGAGGATCGCACTGCAACTTGGGTGTGATGACGTTATCGATCTCACCGACACTTTCCGTCACAAACTCGCGCATGACGCGTTGGCTTACAAGAAGCGACCAGGAGAAACCCGTGAATGAATCACTGCTCAGTTTGCTTGGCCTCTCCCCTCAGCAATTGTCTCGCAGCGCATTCTATCCGGCATGCGGAAGCTCTTGGGGCATCGACCTCAAGCCCTTGGTCACGTTTTCACACTTGACCACAACCTTCATATATTCAGACTACCATCGCGCCAGACCCGATGAAGTGTTATTCGCGATTCATCGGAAACTCTCGGCCATGGAGCCATCGCTGCTGCCCGGCTCGCTTCGCATGGTCTCCGCATCGGAGCCGTTTAGCCTGCCCCGCTCACTGCTCAAGATGCCCGATGGTCTCAACGAATGGGAGCAAGCTGAATTCCGCCAGGCAAGTCGGGAGGCGATTGAATCCCCTTGGGCAATGCACATCCTCTTCGAGCGCGTAGTCGCAGGCCAGGCTCGGCGGATTCGGCTGTGTTTTCTGGCGACGGAAGGATTGAACCTGTACGACGCACTCTTCACCTCCTCCGGACTAGCCCCTGCAATTCTTTGTACTGTGGTTAGTGGCGCGGGGAGCTTTGGCGGAGGTTTCACAAGTTTTGAGGATGCGCGCGGTGGTGCTCTGTACCGCCGCCTTGCTTCCGCCACAAGCCCCATTCCCAGCCTTTGGACACGCGGCTGCTATTACCTGCAAGGCTACACGAACAGCGACGTGCTGGCCCCGTGTCCTCTGTACCCGATGATAGTGGCCAAAAACGTGGGGTGGGATTGCGACTCGCTGAAAACGGTCTCGACATTTGCATCTGACAGCTGGGCGTTAAGAAGCCTGCCCCGGGAAAAGTTCTTCGCCGGCCCCCATCGCAGAATTACCCTGAGCAACCGCCCCCTCGATCTTCTATCCGAAGGATCGCAGTATGATGCCCTCTTCTTACCCCCCAATCTGGCGCTCAAGGCGTGGGGCAAGCTGCCTCGGGGCCGCGTAACCGAGACAAGCTTTGACGAGTCGACCGAGGCAGTCCTCCATCGGGTGTGGAAGCACCTGGAGATGCTGCCGCCAGGGCGGCGCCGTGCGTGCCTTGTTTCCAGCTCGGTGGTTGAGGACGACGGCGTGTCCATCGCTGAAAGCGTGAGGCTCGGCGGCGGCGAGGGTCAAATTGACATTCGCGTAGCATACCCCTTGGACTTCATTGACGTCCGGCTCGAAGGCCGCGCCGTGATGGACTTGCTGACCTCCCCTGTGCGCGCGCCATCAGCATTGAGATATCCGGCCTCACTTAAGGCGAGCCAATGCGTGATAAATGAATGAACCGCTAGGTCGAGGAGGAGGAGGAGGAGGAGGAGGAGGAGGAGAGAACGGCGATCGCGGCTGACGTACCCGCCATGAGTTTGCCGGGCTATCGCCGCAGCGTGGCATATAACCCCGAAAATGCCAACCGTGAACGTCGCGAAAAGCAAGAATAGCTGGTGCGAATGCTGGCCTAGTCCGGAGGCCGTGAAACTCTTCTCGCCCACGGGGCGCGCGTGACCGCTGGCCTTCGCCTCCACGCATTCTTGAGGCGCGTGTTTGGAGGCGTCGCCTGACTGAAGTTCTGAGGGCGGCGGGAGGGGCAGCACGGTTTTCCATGAAAGGCTCTTTATGAATCAACGCGTTGTCATTTGCGACGTAGATGGCGTCTTGCTTCCCTGGGACCAATGGCGCATGGATGGGCTACGATTACTGCTCCAGAAAACCGGGGCAAAAGTCGTGCTCTCGAGCACGTGGAGGCAGTCAAAAAAACTCATGGGTCAGCTCCGAAAGGCCTTCGAGGAAAACGGGGTCGACCCCGCCGCGATTGTGGATTCCACTCCCTCCCTTCCCAACGCACTACGGTCCGAAGAAATAAAAACCTGGATAAGGTCACACCCTGAAGTTCTTCGCGTTGTGATTATTAACGACGTGCAGATTAATGACCCTGAGCTTCTGCCGTTCTTCGTCAAGACCGAACCTTTGGTAGGCCTAGATGAGAAAGCCGCACAAAAGGCTGCCGTGATCCTACTAGGTGATGAACACGCGGTGAAGAACGACCACGACTTAATCACCCGCACAAGCGGGTATAAGAAAGGAGTGCAGCATGAATCTGAGGATCAAGCTCGAACGTATCGACCACCGTCTATTCTCCCATAAAGTCCTCTTCCTAAATTTGTCGAAGAAGCTAGCGGCGGCAGGCTATCCTGTGAGGCTTGTCGAGAGCGGTAGCCGTGATCTTCCAACCCTGAAGGTGAGATTGGAGGGACATGGCATAGACGCTGCGGAAGCAGCTCCCCTCGATGCCACCGGTGGTCTTAGAATTTTCCCTCCATCGCGGCGGCATGGGGTAAACGCCAAGATAGCATTCAGAAATCTGTCCTCCTGCTTGGAAAGCAAGGGCATCATTGTCTGTGCCTCCGACCGCGTCGAAAATGGCCTCCGAAAGAATGGCGAGCGTAGCCGTGAGTTGGCCCTCAGCATGTTTCTTGAGAATTACGATGGGACCGAAGTCTTCCTCGACAATCCCAGGGACGAAGAAATCTAGGCAACATCATGGCCGGCCCCCGGGCTTGGGAAGGAGAGAACTTATGGCGAAAAGGGTCGCTATTGTGCCGCGCAATAGCGTTCCTCGGCCTCGGCGAGGATCCGAATGACTCGCCACGCGACATCGGAAAGGCTCGTTTCCGGCCAGGCTGCAAGGCTCATTCCAACGAAATCCCTGGCCTCACCCGCCCATTCCAACGGCGCGTCGTCACAGCCACGGCGGGCAATGATTCTTTCGACAATCGGGGCAAAGCTGTGCGCAATGCGCCTTATTTTCTCGCAGGCTGCAATGGATTTCTTGGCCTCGCCCAGGCCCCGAAGGCATATTGCCAGCGCAACGTGCGATGCCGCAATATCGTTCGTAAGGACCGGCAAGGTTATGCCTCTTTCCGTGAGAAGCTTCTCCCTCTCACAAGCTGATTCCTGTAGCGGAACGCGAGCATCATCGGGATTACCCTGCAGGAGGAGGCTCGTTCCCTCGACCAGCCGCGATTCATTCAGCCAGTCCTGGTACTCAACCCGCCCGGCGGAGACGATATTCTTCAAGGCATCGGCGCCTGTCGAGGCATGCATGAGCGCCTCGGCGGGGCATGCCTGAAGCAGTGTCTTGGCCAGCCCCACCCTCGAGTACGCAAGGGCGGCGGAGCACGAGATATCGACTCCCTCCGGCGGGCGATTCCGGCCCTGCGTTCGATCCTCCCAGTAAGCGACAAGCCTGCGATAGACACCGGTGGCTTGCGGAAGCTTTTTGGAGGCAAGACTCCGGGCCTCGACCAAGTCTACGTCCGCCAACAAATCCTTCGATCGGAACAAGTCATCTGCGCCCCCCAGGATCTCGCGCAACTGCCCGCACCTCTCCTGGGCCTTGGACTGTTGCACCGCGGCCTCTGTAAGCAATAGCGCGACCAGGTAGGCAATCGGTCCTAAAGCTCGGTCCCCACCGAGGAATTGCCTGGCCCGTTCGCAGCCCTCGATCGCTGCTGGCAAGTCTCCGCCGAAGCCGGACATGACGGCCTTAGCAATCCATGCTCTGGCCAGGTCTCGGTCTAGCTGGTTTCCCGGTGCCTCCAGGTCGGTAATCTCGCTGATGCGGGCCAACATGCCAGAGAAATCCCCAAGGAAGCCCAGGAGGTTGGCGGTATTGAGCAAGAGCTCGCGGCGGAAATCGGGGAAGGCCTGGGGTCTCCCGTCCTCCCACGCGCCTTCGATGATCTCGTAATTGGCAAGATCCAACGCTCCCCGATGGCGGGGGTTCAGGGTTCCATGCCGGCCGTTATTGCGCTGCCCAGCAAATCCTTCAATAAAGCGGATAGTCCGCTCTTGGCCCGGAAGGTATGTTCTTACAAAGTCCGTCGGCTGCCGCCAAGATACCTTGTCGGTAGACAAGGTCGGCGCCACCGGCGGCCCTTCGACCAAAAACTCGCGAGGGACCTCGGGTTCAAGCGAGTCGGCGATTTCCGACGACTCGGGCCGATCGACCGGATTGTCCCTGAGGGACCTTTCGAGTATGCCCGCCAGCTTATCGGAGATCATCGGGGACTTTCCCTCGCAGCGATACTTGCGCATCGCCTTGCGGGGATTCTCGGATGGGCATTCCCCACGAAACATCTCCAGAACCATAACTGCCCAGGAATAAATATCGGTCTTCGCCGAAATGCGACGGCGCCGATCCTCACTTTTCTGCTCCGGGGATTCATACGGGGGGGTCCCCCTCAGGTAGAACTTATCCCCGCGTATTCTCTGGGTTTGGGAGTTACCAAAATCTGTGATTCTGGCCACGAGTCTGCGCTGCCGCCCATCCATCAAAATGTTTTTCGGCTTTATGTCCAGATGCTTGAGGCCGGCCTCGTGGATGATTTTCAAGCCAACGGATATCTGATAGGCTACCCCCATGATCCTGCCGACGGCCTTCTCGCACGGGCCTTCGTACAGCAAGCCTTTGCTGATCCACTGGGAAAGATCCCCGCCCGCAACAAACTCGGAGAACAAAACCCTTTCGCCCCTGTCCGATCGGAGGAAGTAGAGCGGTGCAATACAAGGGTGCGCCGGCAGGCCGGTCCATGCAACAAGCTCGCGTCTCCACTGGTCTTGCTCCTCGCGATCCTCGTCGGACCATTCCTGCTCCGGATCCTCGTCGCCCCACCTGACCCTCTTTACCGCGTATGAAGACCTCAGAAACCGGCCCTTGGCCAGCCAGACGCCGTTCTCCCCGAGCTTCTTAACCAGCTTGTAGGCCTCGCAGATGACTGCGCCCTGCCTCCAGTTGCATTGTTTCTTTTTGGATGCCATGATTGTCCCATGGCCCCCTGCCGTCCTTTGACCTAAAGCTACGGAAGCAACCCGACCACCGCCCATCCCAAAGGCCCGTCTATCCTCGCGGGCAACCAACCAGCCCCATCAAAGCTCCCCGCTTCCCAAATACGTGCGCATCCATTTCTGGAGGGTCGCAACAGTATTCAGGCCCGGAGCGCGACCACTGAGGTCGGGATATGCCTTGAGAATGTGGTCATAAAGTACTTCGATGGCCCGACGACGACGACGATTCACGGTTTCTCTTCTGATATTCATCTCCTTGGCCACTTCCTCTTGCGTTTTTTTCCCGTCAAATATCAGCCGGAGCAGTTCCTGATCCTTCTTCGTGCCAGCCTTATCCATGCCCTCCACCAGGGCCATGAAGAACTTCGCTTGGTAAAAAGCCTTGTCTGCGCCACGCCCGGCGAGATCGGCGGGGTCCGGCCCTTGGGCGATGCGCGCGTCGGGGCCACTGTCGGGATCATCACCAAACCCCCTGGCGTTTCGGGCACCGCCGTATGCCCTGTACTTCGTGCGCCATAGGCCTATCGCGAACTGTTTGAGCCACTCAAAAGCCTTGCCACGAAGATCCTTCTCCGTCTCGCACTTTCGAAGGTGTTTTCTGGCCTTCACCCAGAAACCGTGTAGCAGGTCTTCCGCATCTGTTTCTGGCGTCAGTCGCATGTTCAAGACAAGTTTGAGGGGCCAGTTTCCGAGAAGGGCCTTCACTCTGGAATAGAGGTCCTCGTCATCGTAATTGACATTCGCCTCCATCTCGTCTCGGGCTTGCGTCGTCTTGCGAGCCATGGCCTTGCTCCTGTGTAGTTGAATTGCGATGTGTGGATCCTAGGGCTGCCGACCGGATAAGGCAACCGAAAATATCCTTGCGACTTTGCTGTCATACAACGGGTGGGCAAACGTGTATAAGAGTGGAGAATCACCCTGATGTCCAAGGACACCTCTTCCCCATATGAAAGGAAAGAACATGGCCGAGACCCTGACCCTTACCAGCCGCGAGAAGCACCTGTTTATAGAAGCCCCCAAGGCAGGCCCCATTCTTGTGGACACAGGCTCTCCCACAAGCTTTGGAAGAACCGGCCAGCTCTCCATCACGTTAGATGGGCGTAAGTTTGACATCTTGGCTAATGATGGACTCCTGGACGAGATTTCCAGAGAGGTGGGCGTCGAAACTGATATTCTCTTGGGGGTCGACCTGCTGAACCAGTTCCAGGCCGTCCTCTTCGATGTCCCCCGCCAGGAAATAGCCTTCGCAGCATCGGGACCCGCTCCCAAGGGGCAGGGGATCAGCCTTGAGAAAGTTGTGCATGGCATCCCCGTCGTGTCCATAGGCGTAAACGGAACAACGCTTCTCGCTTTTCTTGACACCGGAGCGCCCATTTCTTATCTGCCCCAGACGACTCTCGCGGCGGCCGAGTTCATCGAGAAGAGCACAGACTTCTATCCCGGTGCTGGGCGCTTTGCCGTGAAGGTCTACCGGACGACACTGACGTTTGGCCGCAAAGAGTTTGCTGTTCATGCCGCGCCAACCGAATGCCTGCCGCGAGCTGTGGCGTCCATTCTGACCACGAACGCGACTCATGCCATCTTGGGCAATGAGGTGCTGGAGAACATCAAGGTTTCGTACTTGCCGGGGGCTGAGAAGCTTGTCCTGCACGCTTGAGGCGGGCTGCCCGAAATACTTGAAGAAGTTCGTCACAATCGCCCACAGGCTGCGGATATATCTGTGGGAGGCGACTTGAATTGCCGAATGCCTCCGGTAGAGGCCCCCAAGAAGACGCGAAGCAACCTCACGGACCTTGCGCCAGAAGCGCCGGGGCGCCGTTCTGGGCGACGAAGAGACAACAAGAGGTGCCTCGCATCGATGGCGGCGGCGGCGATCTCGTATGACGGCGGCAACTATTGCAAAGGAGACCATAGAATGAGCAGTAATCAACCTCCTTACCTCTGCAGCGGCGCTTACGAGGGCTGGTGGCGCCAGGCCCAGCTTCCCGTTGGCCGAATGGTCTTGACTATCGTCTTCTCGGACACCGGCCTGCGCGCGACGGGCCAGGACTGGGTCGGCTGCTTCAGGATGAGCGGCGACATGACGGGAGACTCCTTTCGGGGGATCAAGCACTACGCGACCCATTGGGTCGAATACCTGGGCCGGATCCAACGTTCCACAGCGGATGGATCAGTCATTTCCATCTCCGGGGAGTGGCGGACCGCCGGAGGGGAAACCGGGCCCTTTCGAATATGGCTCGCGGGGTCGGGCGAGGACGGGGAGCACCTGATGGCCCGTGAAGACGTCGACGTTCCAGTGTCTTGCGGGGCCAGCGAGTCCGAAGGCAGCTCAGTGGCAGGCTGAGCTTCACCGGCCCTGGGAAAGTGATGCCCGCCCGGCAAGACCCGAAAACGGATGAGGTGCTGGCATGCGATAGTAGGCCGTGACCCGTAGTGGGAGATGAGGCCGGCCGCAGGGGGAACCTCGCTGGAGAACTGCATTGAGGAAAGACACAGAAGACATCAAGATCGAGAAAGTCGCTGCCCAGGTGCAGGAGGCGGTGGCAGAGGCAATGTTTGTCCTGGGGACTTTGCACGAGGACCGGGAAAACTATCCAGAGGCGCGGCGGTTGTACCAAACGGCGGCGAAAGAGGGACATCACGAGGCCATGGTGGCACTTGGTGTGCTCGCCGAATTGGGATTGGGGCAGCGGCGCGACAATCGCCTTGCGAGGCGATGGTATCGGAAAGCAGCCCATTCCGGCAGCGCCTGGGGGAGCAGCTGCCTTGGTTTTCTTTACGAGACCGGGCGAGGTGGACGAAAGTATCATGCCCTGGCTGCACGGCATTATCTCATGGGCGCTCAGAAGCGGCATCCCTGGTGCATGGTGCAATTAGCCATGCTCTACAGGTCCGGAAAGGGTGTTCGCCGCGACTTGGCCAAGGCAGCTTGGCTATTGGCGAGGGCGGCTGAGGCCGGCAACGCCTATGCCCAGGACTACCTGGCAAAGCAAGCAACACAAGGAGGAATCCTGTGAGCAGAGACCGATTCTCTGATGAGTTCCTACGTATGAACCTTGTCATCAAGGCACAGATGTACCTGGAGCGAAAAGAAGCCAAGTACCGACAGGGTGACGCCCGCAAGATGCCGCCGGAGAACTGGCCCCAGTCGCTCTTGCGGTGCGTTCGGAGTGGGATGCAACAGATCGCCAAAGGGACCGGCTTCTCCAGGGAGACGCCGTTTGTGGGTCTGGGGATTGAGGGGTTTTACGCACTGGCACACACCCTCCATCTCGAACTCGTAAGGCAAGAAGCCCAACTTCATTCATACCCAGACGGCGGCATCCTCGACAGCATGATCATGAAACCACTGTCCGCATTGTTGTCCGGCGAGGTTACGCTCTACAACCGCGTGAACCATCCAGCACGGCGATAACAGAAAGGAAGAAACCTATTGTCCCTCCCGAAAACCCCATCCGACAGCTGAGCCGTGAGGTCTTGCCCGCCGACAAGAAGGAGTTCCATCAGTCCTTGACTTGGGGACCGGGGACCCCAAATCGACCGAAATCCGTGGCGCCGAGGCTGATTTGAAGGCAGAGCCGTTGGCGCTCAACCTGATTATAAGTTTTTAACATAGCGATGCTTGTGCGCTAACCCAACTTCCGCAGTTATAGATTTATGCAGATTATTTTCGGTCGATTTGTGCAGGAATGGCGGTGCAATGGCGGCATTCTGCTACCCCAAAGGGTCTTTTCACTTGTTTTGGATCCGATCA
>JBDKTA010000011.1 GCA_039680605.1 Planctomycetaceae bacterium
GGCTGATCGGATCCAAAACAAGTGAAAAGACCCTTTGGGGTAGCAGAATGCCGCCATTGCACCGCCATTCCTGCACAAATCGACCGAAAATAATCTGCATAAATCTATAACTGCGGAAGTTGGGCTACGGCCGAGCGTCTAATTCTTCTCGCCCGCTCGTACACTGGAATAGACGAGCCTTTTGTGGGAGGAGAAGCTATGCGTGCAGCAATTACATTCGGGATGACGGTCCTTGCCGGGGCTGGGCTATTTGCAGCGGGGTGCGCGAGTACCTACGAGCCCTGCACGTCCGCGTCGCCCACCACTTATCAGGACAGTGCGGCCGATTCGCCCACCATCTACGACATCGCGCGGCAATCGGCCAACACCGCCGTCGAAGGGCGCAGCTTGTTGGAGCCGCAAACGCCGCCAGACACTGGCGCCCAGGCGAGCCCCACGCCGGCGGGAAATGCCGCCGAGGCCGCACCCACGCCTGCGCCGCGCCGGCCTTGCGGATGGCGTTAGTGCGTGCGGATGTTGGGAATCGGGTTATTCGAGGACATGATTGCGAGGTTGCGATTGCGGACCTTCTGCCGGTCGCAGTGCCGGTCTGGAGAAACTTTGAAAGAGGCAGCTATGGCTGCCGTACTCCATAGTCACCGGCTGGTTGAAAAAACATCCAGGGCGGCGTCACGGCCGCCGCACTCCAGGGTCGCCTTGCGGCGACGGCAATCATTTGTAGTTGCGGATCGCCTCGAGGAACTTTTGGCCGAACAGGTCGAGCTTCTTCTGGCCTACGCCGGTGATTTCGAGCAGGGCCTGGGGGGTGGTGGGCAGGTCGCGGGCCATCTCGTGCAGGGTGCGGTCGGAGAAGACCACGTACGGCGGCACGCCGCGCTCAAAGGCCAGGGCGCTGCGCACCTCGCGGAGCTTCTGGAACAGATCCGGGTCGTAATCGGTGATCGGCGCGGCGGCCTCGGACGTGCCGGCGGAGCGGCCCTTGCGGACTCGCACTTTGGCGGCGGGCTCTTCCGTGCGGCGCAGCACCTTGAACGTCGCCCGGCCAAAGAGCACGTCGCGGCCCTTGTCGCTCAGGCCCAGCACGGGGTAGCGGTCGCCGGCCACCAGCAGGCACTGCTGGGCGATGAGGTTGTCGACGATGTTGAGCCACGCGCGTTTGTCGCCGCGGTCTTTGCCGGCGCCGTAAGTCTTGATCTGGTCGTGACCGAGCGAGCGGATCCGTTCGGTGTTGGCGCCGATGACGACGTCCACCACGTGATTGGCCCCGAACCGCTCGCCAGTGCGAGCCACGGCAGACATCAGGATCTGCGCCTCGACGGTGGCCTCGATCAGTTCGACGTTGCCCGAGCAGACGTCGCAGGCCTGGCAGTTGTCGTGGGGGTACGTCTCGCCGAAGTACGCCAGCAGTTGGGCGCGCCGGCAGGCGCTGGCGGTGGCGTAGCGGACCATGCCGGACAACTGCGCCGCCGCGGCGGCCCGCAGCGTGTCGTCCTCGATGGCGTCGATGAAGTAGCGAATCTTGGGTATGTCCGCCCGCGAGAAGAACAGCAGGCACCGCGCCGCCTCGCCGTCGCGTCCGGCGCGGCCGGTCTCCTGGTAGTAGCCTTCCATGTTCTTGGGCAGGTCGCCATGCACGACGAACCGCACGTTGGACTTGTCGATCCCCATGCCGAAGGCGATGGTGGCGACGACGACCTGGACCTTGTCGTTGTTGAAGGCCTCCTGGTTCTTGCGGCGGGTCTCGGGAGTCAGGCCGGCGTGGTAGGGCAGGGCCTTGATCCCGCCGCTCTTGAGCGCCGCGGCGGTGGCCTCGACGTCCTTGCGCGTGGTGCGGTAGACGATCCCGCTCTCGTCGGCGTGTGCTTTGATGAACTTCAGGAGCTGGCGGTCCAGGTCGCCCTTGGTCTGCACTTCATAGAAGAGGTTGGGCCGGTCGAACGATGCGCGCGTCACGTGCGGGCGGCGCAGGCCCAGGCGAGCGATGACGTCCTCCTGCACGCGATGGGTGGCGGTGGCGGTGAAGGCCGCGACAGGAACGTCCTTGAACGCCTTGACGAGCTGCGAAAGCTGCAGGTAGTCGGGGCGGAAGTCGTGGCCCCACTCGCTGATGCAGTGGGCCTCGTCGACGGCGAACAGGCAGATCTTCGACTCGCGCAGGGCGGCGATGAAATGGTCCATCGCCAGCCGCTCGGGCGAGACGTACAGCAGGTCCAGCTCGCCGGCCCGCAGGCGGTGGTACACCCCGCGGCGGGCGGTGTCGTCCATGGCGCTGTTGAGGAACTCTGCATGCAGGCCGGTGCCCTTGGCGCCGTCGACCTGGTCTTTCATCAGCGAGATCAGCGGGCTGATCACCACGCACGTGCCGGCCATCAGGTGCGAGGGCAACTGGTAGCACAGGCTCTTGCCCCCGCCGGTGGGCATGACGGCAAAGACGTCGCGCCCGGCGATGATCGCCCGAACGATCGATTCCTGGTTGGCGCGAAAGGCTGCAAACCCAAATATCTTCTTCAAAGCCGCCAGGACCGGATCTGGTTGTGCGCTCATGTCATTCTCTTCCGAAAAACAAGATTACGTCCACGAATGTCACGAATGTCACGAATGGGGGAAACAAAGACGGAATATTGGAAGAATGGAATAATGGAAATAAGGAATGGAAGGCTGGGCCGATCTGTACCATTGATTCCGTTCATTCCACCATTCCATCATTCCCTTCTTCCTGCTTTTTCCCCGTTCCTATTCGTGTCATCCGCCTTCGCCAAGGCTACGGCGGACAGGTTCGTGGACTAATTTCTTGCTGTTGTTTTCAGTATTGCGGCGATGCGCTGGGCGGCTTGGCCGTCCCAGAGCGGGGGGATCTTGCCCGGGGCGCCTTTGCCGGCCATCGTCGCGCGGTAGGCTTCGATGATCTTCCGCGGATCGGTGCCGACGATCATGTTCGAGCCGACCTCTGCCGTGACGGGCCGCTCGGTGTTCTCCCGCAGCGTCAGGCAGGGCACCTTGAGGATGGTCGTCTCTTCCTGGATGCCGCCCGAGTCGGTCAGCACGATCCGGGCGTGGGCGGTGAGTTTGAGGAAATCGAGATAACCCATCGGGTCGACCAGTCGCAGGTTGGGCATGGCCGCCAGTCGGGCCGACAGCGGCCCGGTCGAGAGGTTCTTGCGCGTGCGGGGGTGGATGGGGAAGATGATGGGCATGTCTTTCTGCACGACATCGAGGGCCTCGAGCAGGCCGCCGAGCACGGCAGGGTCGTCGACGTTGCTGGGGCGGTGCAGCGTCAGGACCGCGTACGAACCGGGTGCGATTTTGAGCTCATCGAGCACGGTGGACTGCTCGGCCTTGTCGCGGTTCTTGAGCAGCGTGTCGATCATCACGTTGCCGACCAGGTGGATGCGATGCGGGGCCACGCCCTCGCGGAGCAGGTTGTCCACGCCGCTTTGTTCGGTGCAGAAGAGGATGTCGCTGATCGAGTCGGTCAGGACGCGGTTGATCTCCTCGGGCATGCGGCGGTCGTTGCTGCGCAGCCCCGCCTCGACATGCACCAGCGTGACGCCGAGCTTGACGGCCACCAGGCCGCAGGCGATGGTGCTGTTGACGTCGCCGACGACCAGGACCATATCGGGCTTGTGTTCGAGCACGACCGGCTCGAAGGCCTTCATGACCTCGGCGGTCTGCACGGCGTGGCTGCCCGACCCGACGCCGAGGTTCACGTCGGGTTGGGGAATGCCCAACTGCTCGAAGAACAGATCGCTCATTTTCTTGTCGTAATGCTGGCCGGTGTGGACGAGCATGGGCTCGATGCCCGGCGTGGCGGCGAAGGCTTCCATCAGAGGCGCGATCTTCATAAAGTTCGGACGTGCCCCGGCGACATTGATGATCTTCATTGGGAATCCTTTCTCACGATCGTAATGATACCCCACAAGAATCCGGTCATCCAGAGGTTGCGCCCCGAAGAACTGCAGGAACGCCAAACAGCAAGCTCTTATGGATCGCCTGGCGCGATCACGGGATCTTGAGGCGCAGGCTCAGGTGCAGGCTCGGGCGCGGGATCGGGCGCAGGATCGGCTGCGGGTTGCGGCGCCGAGGGTGGCAGCTTTGCCTGGGGCGGGTCGTTCATCCATTCTCGCCGGGCTACCGCGCCGTTGTGGAAGTGGATGATCGCCTTGTAGTACGGTTTGAAGTGCTCGTACTCCCAGGCGTCGGGGCCTTCGATCTTGGGTTTGCCCAGGATGCCCCGCACCTCATAAGCGGGCATGCCGGTGTAGAGCGTGTCATACCGCTGACGCGAAAACTGCGGCGTGTTCGTGCAGCCGCCCAGCAGCGCCATCGTCACCATCCACGGCAGGACCCTGTTCATCACGATCTCCAGGGGCTACTTCTCGGCAACCAGTTGGTGTTGGACCTCGATCCGCTGGGTGTAGGGGCTCGAGTAATACACCACCAGGACATATTGGGCGCCGGGCTCGGCGCCGCTCCATTGGAGGCGGAAGCGGTAATTGCGATCCATCTTCTGCCAATGCATCATGTTGCTCTTGACGTCGCCCAGCGGCACTTGCCAGGTGATCAACCGCCCGCCGCGCGGATCGGTCGTGCCCGGAACGAAGCTGAACAACTCGAAGCGGAACGTCCCAAACGCTTTGGTCGTGTCGCCGAAGGCGTCGAGCGCCTCGACGCGGACATCGAGACCGTAGCCGCTCTTGGCGTCGAGCAGCTTGATTGCCGAAAATGGATGGACCCGCAATTTGGCCGGCAGCATGGTGTCGATCGGGCTGGGTAGGGGGATGGAACCGGCCTCGAACGTCGTCAGGTCCTGCGACGAGCCCTTAAAGACTCCGGACATGTCGCCGCACCCGCTCAGCAACGTCAGGCAGGCCACAAGAACCGATTGTAATACGCGAGTTCTCAAGGCCGCAATTATAGGCCCTGCCAGCCGAGCGGGTCAATGCGTACCTTGGTACCACTAATGCCTCGTCTCCTGAATTCCCGTACTGATTTGATCCGGGGGGATCAAATCAGCCGCTGAGGTCGCTGAGGTCGCTGAGGGAAGAAGTTGTTTTGTCTTTTCACATCCTCAGCGTCCTCAGCGACCTCTGCGGCTTGATGTCGGCGGCAGTAATCGCATTCTGCAACAGGTTGCAGGCCAAGCCCGCGATGAAATCTTTGTGGCAAAGTTGTTTGGCCTGGAGGTGCAGCGATTTAATTCTCATGGTCCATGGTGAACAAAAGCACCCAAACCCGGATCGTTAGGAGTTCGTGGAGTCGCCGACGGACTATTCCCCCCGCGAGTCTTCAAAAAAATACCGACGCTGGGGCGTCACAAAGTTGAACAGCCACACGCTCTCAACGGCGGGCGTTTCGACCGACATTGCGGTGCGGCGGATCACGGTGGTCTTTCTGTGCTGGACCGACAGCAGGCGCCGCGCGTCGCCGGTCTCGTCCACGTCGTACATCGCGATCGTCACGTTCGTGACGCCCGGGGCGCCGATAAGACCGTCGCGGTAGAACGTGATCTGTCGCAGACGGGAGGTGTCTACCGGCACGACCAGGCGCAGGCTGCGCATGAGGCCTCCGAAATGCACCTGCACTCCGCCGGGTCCGGCGGGAGGGAAAAGCACGGCCAGTGAATCGCTCTGGCGGCGTGGAACGACCACCACGCGGCTGGCGCCGGAGAAGACGAACGTCGGCGCCAGCGGGCTGTCATAGGCGATGCTCACCCTGCGCCCGGGCGAGACCTGGATGTCGATAGCGATCCACAAATCTTCGCCGCTTCTGTAGAAGGTCAGCGTGACGTGATCGAGACGGTCCCATTGGCGGACGAGTTCGGCTACCAGTCCCAGGGACAGGATGGCGATCCTGAGGCCCTTCTCGGCGGCGCGGGGCAACTCGCCGGTGCTGGGGGCCGACGGCGCGCGGCGGTAGTATCGCTCCAGAAGTTCTGCCAGGCGGTCCTCGAGGTCCTCGCGCCGGTCGCTGCGGTCGAGTTCGGCCATCACCAGCGGGCGCAGGTCCGGCGGGGCGATCTTGCCCGCCCAGGCGAAACCGATCTGCAGCGTGATCTGCGTCAGGACCTGGCGGAACTGGGTGTAGTCGTCGTCGTCCATGGGGGCAGTGATGATTCTTTCGTTGAACTGTGTCAGCAACATATCGAGGATCGGCCGCGCGGCGATGCCGGCTTTGCCGCCGAGGCCCGGGGCGCCGCGTCCCTCGGCGGCGCGGATAACCCTTTGGCCGGCGGCCAACGCCGAGGCGATCTTCTGCGCCCAGCGGTGCGGGTCTTCATACCACTGCCCCGCCAGCACCTCGGCCAGATTGTCCAGTTGCACGCGGGTCTTTTCCAACAGGGCCGCCAGCCTCTGGGCTTGCCCGGCAGTGAAGTTGAGTTCCACCTTTGGGGCGTGCCCCTGGAGGGCGTTCTTGACTTGGGTCAGGCTGGTCGCGGCCAATTGCGCATCCTGCGTGCGGCGGATCGTCCAGACGGAGGGCACCTGCCGCCCGCCGATGTCCATCAGCGCCGGCGAGACGCCGACGGTCGGATCGGCGTCGATGGTCCAGTAGCGGTCGAACTCGCCGGGGGCGAGTTTCTCCTGCCGCAGGCAGCCGCCGGCGCAGAGTGCCACGGCCGACACCAGGACCCAGAGGACGGATCGCGAAGTCCCGGCGCGGGGGTTCATTCCAACGTCCTCCGGGCCCCTTGAGAGGTCGGGGCGGCTGAAGGGTTCTTCCGGCGGGCCATCTCCTCCAGCCGCTGGGCCATTGCCGACGGCGGGAACGTGCCCCTTCCATTCAGCGCCAGGCCGATCTGCCGCCACGAGGAAACGACCTGCACGTCCTGGGGCAAGCGGCGTATCTTGCCCGCCAGCTCGCGCAGTTGCGGCGGCGGCGCATCGGGAGGCTCGAAGATCAGGAACGACTTCATGCCGCTGTCGTGGTACGCCTGCACGTCGCCGATGCGATTGCCGATGCCCAGTTCTACCCGCGAGAAATCCTTCTGCAGACCCGTCAGCGCCTCAGCTTTGTATTCGGAGCTGCCGCGCAGGAAACTCGTCCACTCCGCCAGCAGAAGCGGACCGCGCGGAAAGCGGTGGTCCCGCAGCCACTGGCGGGTCGTGTTGGTGAAATAGTTGGGCCGGTGCGTGAGGTAGACGATCGTGTGCGAGGCCGCCAGTTGAGCCAGCACCTCCTGTGAATGGGCCATGGGTGCAGTTTCCCCCGGCCGGTTGAGGAGCAGTTGCTCGAAGCCGCCGGCCACGATCGTGTAGTCCAGGTCGACGACGGCGATGGGGCAGTCGCTCTTGCGGCAGTAGATCGTCAGGGCCTGGTCGTGCGGGGGCTTGGCGCGCAGGCCCACCGGCGAGACGGCGGCAGTGAATTGGTAATCCCCCTCCGCCGGCGGCGTGAAGGCGACCTTGGCGGCGCCCTGGTCATCGGTCTGGGCGAACGTGGGCGCCTGCCCCGCGCGGCGGAACACGATGACGTAGCCGGGGCTGCTGCGCAGCAGGTCGCCCGTGCGCAGGCGCGCTTCGAGATCCACCCGGCGCCGCGGCGGCGTCAGCACGTCCAGCGTGATCAGCAGTCCGTCACGCGTGTCGCCCAGCACGCCGGACACCCCGCACCCGGTGCAGCAGCACGCCGCCAGGGCCAAGACAACTATTGTCTTCCACATGAGCCGTTTCCCCAGCCTGAAGTTTAGCGCGTGGAAAACAAACCTTCCGCCGCGCTAGCATAAGCGATGGACTCATCGCAGGGGGAAGGGACGACGTGAAGGCACGATCGCTGGCACTGATCATGGTCGCCGCGGCCGCCGCGGGCTGCGGACAGACGGTGGAGGTCAAGTACGTCCTGCCGCCGGCGGCGCCGCTGGGGGGCACCGTATCCCGTCTGCGATTGGTTTCGCTCCAGGCCGACCCGCCAGCCGGGCAGCGGCTCGGCGAGATCTTTCGCCGCACGCAAGCCCAGTGTCTGCGCGGGGCGGATTCGGCGCCGTCGGCCGGAGTCACCGCCCATGTCTGGACCGAGGTGACGGACCATACTCAGCCGCGACAGTTGCTCGTGCGCCATCGCGGAACGACGCAGCAGCAGGCCGTGCCTGCCCTGGTGCGCACGGTGAGGGTGCGGGCGGTCTTTGGCGTCGCCGCCGACGGCGGGGGCAGGGCCGACATCGAGCTGCGGCACCAGTGGAAGTCGATGGGCGACCCGCGCGTGCGAGGCCCCAACGGCCTGCACCGCCCTGACGACCCGTCGCGCGTTCCGGATGTCGACGTGGTGACCGAGGAGCTTTTCGCCCTGTGCGTCAAAGAGCTCTGCGACATGCTCGCCCCGGTCGAGATGACCGCCAGCGTTCCGCGACGCGTCGTATGGCCTTTCGAACGCGACAGCGTCAACGCGCGCTTCAACGAAACGCTCGAACTGGAGCGTCGCGCCGCGGCGGAGCAGGGCGATCTGACTGTCGTGCTGGAACGCTACCGCCGGCTGCTCGATGGCGGCGGCGACGACGAAGAGCTCCGCCAGGCGGTCCATCGCGTCGAGCACGCGCGGGAGATCATCGCCGCCGCTCGGCCAGGCACGCAGGCGACGAAGAAGTGACACCCAGTCCCGGGGGAAAGTCGCGGCGGAGGCACCAAGTATTTATCAAAGCCGTTGTGTGGCTTTGATGAATACTTGCGCTGAGCAGGGTACACGACGCGGCAGGCTCACTCTTTGGGCTTGTCGCCCTCGTCGGTTTCGTCGCCCTTGTCCTCGGCCGTGTCCTGCGGCAGGGCGCGCGATTCGACGCCGCGCGCCGGAAAGAGCTTGTTCCACACGCGGCTGATGGTTCCTCGCTGGGCGGCGGCGAGTTCGTCCTCGGCCCGGCGCACGCACGCCTGCCAGACGCCGGCAAAGGCCGGGGCGTTCTCGTTCATCATCTCGATCGCCCGCTGGTAGACCTCGAGCGTGCGCCGCTCGCGCCGGTCGGGCTTTTCCTGCAGCGCGCCGATGGCCACGCGCAGGTTCTCGTTCTGCTGGCGAAGGTCCTCGATCTGGCTTTGGCGCTGGGCCACGCCCTGGCTCGTCACGTCCAGGTGCGTCGAAAGATAGCTCTTGAGATCGGCAATCTGCCTGTCACGCTCGGCGAGCTGGCGCTTCAGAGCCAGCCGCTTGACGATGCCGACGTACGCGATCATCAGCACCGCGAACAGGCCGATCAGCAGCCCCCAGGTAAAGGGGTGCTTCAGGATGTCCCAGATTGTGTCCCACATGGATCAGTCTCCTCGCCGCCCCGCACGGACAGGCAATTCTAGGGCGGCCCCCGGCTTGCACACAAGAAACAAAGATCCGCCATGTGCCATCTGTGACGACATCCCGCGGCGCGGTATGCTCAGAGGCCATGAAACCCGCCGCTGCAATCATGATGGCCGTCGCGATGGTCCTGGGCGCGTGCTCGTCGGCCGAGAGCTACCTGCCTGACGACGCCCGCACGCGCGCCGCCGATGCACAGGTGCGCGCCCGCTGGGGCAAGGGCCTGGCTGATCTGCCCCAAGAGACGCTGGTGCTCATCAGCCCGCACAATCGCAACATCCAGCAGGAGTTCGAGTGGGCCTTCTCGCTGGACCAGGCCCTGCGCCGCGGGCGGCGCGTGCGCTGCGAGTGGCGCGACGTCGGCGGCGGGGGCAGCGCCATCCGCAAGCACCTCACGAACGTGCTGGTTGTCGGCAAGGCTTCCTCAGCCGATATTGATGTGCTCTGGGGTGGCGGCGATCTCGACTACCCCTTCTACACGCAGAACCAGATGCTCGAGCGGCTTGACCTGCGGCCGGAGATTCTCGAGCAGATCCCCCGCGAACTGGGAGGCGTCACCTTCTACGAGAAGGACGGCTATTGGGCCGGCTCGGTCGTCAGCGCGTTTGGGTTCGTCTACAACGCTACGATGCTCCGACGATGCGGCGTCGCCTTTCCTGCTCAGTGGCAGGACCTGGCACGCCCTGAACTGGCCGACCGGATCACCTTGGCGGACCCGGCCCAGTCGAGTTCGGCCGCCGCCGCTTATCTGACCGTCGTGCGCTCGGGCAAGGACTGGCCCGACGGATGGGCGCGCCTGCTGGCGATGCTGGCCAACGCCGACCGCTTCAGCGACAGCGCCGGCACCGCCGCCAGCGGTCCGCTGGTCGGCACGGCGCTGGTGGCGGCCTGCATCGACTTCTATGGCGCCCTGCGCGTGGCCGAGGCTCCGGGCGAGATCGTCTACGTCAGCCCGCACGGGCAGACGACCTTCACCCCCGACCCTATCGCCGTTTTGAGAAAGCCCCCGCATCCGGAACTGGCGCAAGAGTTCGTGAACTTTGTGCTCTCCGCCCGAGGACAAGCGCTTTGGGCCCTGCCTGTAGGCAGCCCCGACGGACCAGTGCGAAACGCCCTGGGCCGCCTGCCCATTCGCAAAGACGTCTACCGCCTCTACGGCGGACAATTCATGGGCGGCCTGGCGGATCCCTACGAGGCCGGCCAGTCCATGACGCTGCAAGGCTTCGGGCGCAAGGTCAGCTTCGATGCCCTGCGGCAACTGGTCAAGACCGCCGCCGTCGACAACGCCCAGGCGCTCAAGGCCGCTCGGCGGCGGATGGCCGCCGCCGCCGGCGCCGACGAGGCCGCCGCGCTGCGGCGCCAGTTCAACCGCCTGCCGGACAATGTGGCGACCCTGGAGGAGATGGCCAAATTGAGCCCACGGCTCAAGGACGAAGTGGAGCGGGAAAAGCTTCTGACCCAGTGGCAGGCGTTCTTTGCCGAGAAATATGACCGGATCGCCCGCGGCCTGGCCTCGCCGGAGAACGCCCCATGACAGACCTGCCGATGCCCATCGTGTTGCCGCAGCGCAAAACCCGGCGGGGCGGCCCGGTGTCCGTCACCGCGGCGATTGTGATCGGGGCGGCCCTGCTGGCAACGCTGATCGTTCCGGTCGCCACGGCCATTGCCAAGGGCTTCATGCTCAAGGACCAGCCCAGCCTGTATTGGCTGGGCCGCGTGCTGGGCAACCCGGTCCTGATGGGCCAGTTGGGCAACTCGGTGCTGCTGGCGGCGACGACAACCGGCCTGTGCCTGCTGATGGGCGTGCCGCTGGCGGTGTTGCGCGTGCGATGCCGGTTCCGCGGGCAGGGGTTGCTGGGGCTGCTGGTGCTGGCGCCGCTGATCCTGCCGCCCTTTGTGGGGGCCTTGTCGCTGCAGCATCTGGCCAGCCGGTACGGATCGTTCAATCTGCTGCTGGAGCACATGGGCCTGCTGGACTTCTCGCGCGACCTGCCGCCGGACTGGCTGGGCGGAGGCTTTGCCGGCGCGGCCGTGCTTCAGGCCCTGCACCTGTTCCCGATCCTGTACCTCAACGCCGCCGCCGCGCTGGCCAATGTCGATCCGGCGTACGCGCAGGCAGCCCGCAATCTGGGGGCCTCGCCGCTGCGGACGTTCTTTCGCATCACGCTGCCGCTGATGGCGCCGGGCCTGTTCGCCGGGGCGACGCTGGTGTTCATCTGGTCGTTCACCGACGTGGGCGTGCCGCTCATGCTCGACTACCAGAACCTGCTGCCGGTGACGATCTTCAAGGAGCTCGTCAGCAGCGACACCGGCGGGCGGACCTTCTCGCTGGTCTTTCTCATGCTCGGCAGCTCCGTCATGTTGTACGTCGTGGGCAAGTTCATCTTCGGGCGCCACGCCGCCGGCGAGGCGTCCAAGGCCTCCTTCGCCGATCAGCCGCGGCAGTTGGGCGCCGCGGGCACGCTGGGGGCCTGGGCGCTGATGGGCGGACTCGCTGCGGCGGCCCTGGCGCCGCACGCGGGCGTGGTGCTGATGGCCCTGTCGCAGCGATGGGTCAACACGGTTCTGCCCAGCCAGTACACGCTGGAGCATCTCAAGTTCGTCGTCAGCGACCCGGCGACCTACGCCAGCATCGTCAACAGCCTCAAATACGCCGGGACAGCCACGCTGCTCGACGTGATCATCGGCTTGGCCATCGCCCTGCTGGTGGTGCGGGTCAAGGTGCGCGGCGGCGCGTGGCTCGACGGCATGGCGATGCTTCCCCTGGCGGTGCCGGGCGTGATCCTGGCGGCGGGATACGTCGCGCTGACGGCGGCCGGGCCGCTCGAGAGCATCGGGCCGCGGCACAATCCGTTTATCATCCTGGTGGTGGCGTACGCGGTGCGACGCGTGCCGTTCATGGTGCGGGGCGCCTCAGCCGGGCTGGCGCAGGTGCCGCCGTCGCTGGAAGAAGCCGCCCGGAATCTCGGCGCCACGCCGGCCGGCGCCGCCTGGCGCATCACGCTGCCGCTGATCGCCGCCAACCTGATCGCCGCGGCCGTGCTGACCTTCGCCTTTACGGTGCTGGAGGTCAGCGACTCGCTGATCCTGGCCCAGTTGCCCCAGCACTATCCCATCACCAAGCAGATCTGGAACCTGGCCACCAGCGCCGGTTCGCCCGAGACGCCGCGACAGGCCGCCGCCCTGGGCGTCTATGGCATGGCCATGCTGGCCGCAACGATGGCCGCCGCCACGGCGCTGATGGGCAAGAAATTGGGCGCGATCTTCAGGGCTTAGAAGAAAAGGACCAAAGGGACTGCAAGGACTGCAGGGACAGAATCAGCGTCCCTTGTCCTTGCCGTCACTGCGGTCCTTTTGGTCCTTTCTTGCTTTCAGCCTGGCCGCCGTCATCCGCTCCCGTAAGCCGCCTTCCTTGAGAAAAGCCGCCTCCAACTCTCGGATCTGCCGATCCAAAAGATAGCTGCACACGCGGATCAGCCCGATGATCACGTTGGCGCTGACCGCCGGGTCCGAGTTCTCAATGCCACGGGCGAACGTGGCGTACCCAGCGCCGGGCGCGCGATTGAGCTCCCGCAACCGTCTGGCGTACGGGTGCTCCGACGTCCATTCCTCGAGCTTGCGGGCGCGCAGGAAGTCGCGGTAGTCGGCCAAGAGTTCCTCCAGGCTCGCCCGCGCCACGTTGGTCAGCTTGATCTCCATTTCTTTCGACGTGCCCGACGCCATGCTGCCTTCGACGATATTCTGCTTGCCCGACCGGGCCGCCTGGACCATCTGGTCGTGCGTGCGGCTGCGCTTGTCGATGAAGCGATCACAGAAGCAGACAGTTGCATCGTAGACGATTTCGCTCTTCTGATAAGAGAGCAGCTTTTTGTAGCCGCCATGGGGAGGTATGAAACCTTGGCTCATGCGACGCTCCCGGGGAAAGGACCCAAAGGACTGCAAGGACCGCAAGGACTTTAGCATTCTTGGAGCAGGAACGAAAGTGAGTTTCCATCAGGGCCCTCATGGTCCTTGCAGTCCCTGCAGTCCCTTTTGTCCTTTGTTGTCTCCCGGTACAATGCCTCCATGATCGACATCCATCTTGAACAGATCAGCAAGCAGTACGGCAGCGGCGCTTCTGCAGCCTGGGCACTGCGGGATGTAAACCTGCACGTCCGGCCCGGCGAGCTGTTCTTCCTGCTGGGGCCCAGCGGGTGCGGCAAGACGACGCTGCTGCGGATCATCGCCGGGCTGCTGGCCCCGACGTCCGGTCGCGTGCGGCTGGGCGAGCGCGACGTGACCGACCTGCCCATCGAACGCCGCAACACCGCGATGGTCTTTCAGAACTATGCCCTCTGGCCTCACATGAGCGTGCAGCAGAACGTCGAGTTTGGTCCGAGGATGCGCGGCCTGGCAGCCGCCGAGCGGGGCAAGGTTGCCGCCAAGAGTCTTCAGCGCGTCGAGATGGAACGCTACGCCGCCCGCAAACCCAACCAGCTTTCCGGCGGACAGCAGCAGCGCGTCGCGGTGGCGCGGGCGCTGGCGGCCGAGGCGGCCTGCCTGCTGCTCGACGAACCCCTGAGCAACCTCGACGCCAAGCTGCGTGCTTACATGCGCGGCGAGCTGCGATCGCTGATCAAAAGCGCCGGCTCCACGGCGGTCTATGTCACGCACGACCAGAAAGAGGCGCTGTCGATGGCCGACCGGGTGGCCGTCATGGACGCCGGGCGCGTCGTGCAGGTCGACACGCCCGAGGCGCTCTATCACCGCCCCGCCACGCGGTTCGTGGCTGAGTTTCTGGGCGAAGCGAACTTCATCAGCGGCACTGCCGGCGGCAAAGAAGTTCAAACGCCGCTGGGCGTGCTGCCGGCGGTTTCCAGAGAGGGCATCGCTCCCGGGGCGGCTGTCACGTGCTGCGTGAGGCCCGAACGAATCAGCGTGGAACGCGGCCAGGCGCCGGCGGGCGGGGCAGGCGGGCTCGATGCGACGATCGAGAGCAGCACGTTCATGGGCGAGGTTCGGCAGTATTGCTGCCGCATGGGCGATGGTTCTGCCTGGCGCGTGACGTCGCTGGCCGGGGTGACCGACGGCTTGGCGGCTGGCGATCGCGTGCAGTTGCGCGTCGACGCGCAAGACGTGGCGCTGCTGATGGAATGATCCCGGGTGCCATGGCGACACGCGTTGTTGTTTCTCGCGGGTCGCCATGGGGGCCGGGACGCGACACGGGCATGGGCGAGACGCCCATGCGACTCACGGGCGAGACGCCCGTGCTACTATGCCCGGGCAACTATGGACAACGAACTGATCAACGTGCTTAAGGCCACGGCGATGTTCTCCGCTTTGGACGAACAGGCCGTCGAGGCGTTCGCTCACCAGTGCCGCGTGCAGAAGGTCCGCAAGGGGCAGATGATCTTTTCGCCCGGTCAGCCGGCGGACCGGTTCTTCGCGGTGCTGGAGGGGCGGGTGAAGATCTTCATCGTCTCGCCCCGCGGCGACGAGCAGACCCTGCACCTCTACGGGCCCGGCAGCACCTTCGGCGAAGCGGCCATGCTGAGCGGGGGCGACTTCCCCGCGTACGCCGAGGCCGCCGCCGACGCGCGGGTGCTGGTGATCTCGCGCCAGTCGCTGCGCGGAGCCCTGGCCCGCAGCGCCGATCTGGCGCTGGGCATGATGGCGGGCCTGTCGGCCAAGTTGCACGAGTTCAACCGCCTGATCGAGGAACTCTCGCTCAAGGAAGTCCCCGCCCGCCTGGCCGGCGTCCTGCTGCGACAGTCACGGGCCGCCGGCAGGAAGACCTTCAAGCTCGCCCACACCAAGCGGGAGTTGGCGGCCCAGATCGGCACTGTCAGCGAAACGCTCAGCCGCGCGCTGGCCAAACTCAAGTCACTGAAACTCATCGACGTCAAAGGCTCGCAGATCACCCTGCTGGATGTGCGCGGCCTCGAAGCCCTGGCCTCAGCGGGTTAATATGGAGTGCGGCAGCCTTAGCTGCCGCTTTTGAAGTTGTTCAATTGCGAGAAACTGCCAAAGCGGCAGCTAAGGCTGCCGCAC
>JBDKTA010000012.1 GCA_039680605.1 Planctomycetaceae bacterium
TTTGTTTTAATCCTCTTAATCCCCTGAATCCGCGTAATCCCGCACTCCCCGTTCCCGTCCCCATCTTTGTTTTAATCCTCTTAATCCCCTGAATCCGCGTAATCCCGCACTCCCCGTTCCCGTCCCCGCCGCGCCGCTGCCGGGAAGTTGTTTTTCAATTGGAAATTGGAAATCGGAAATTGGAAATTGGAAATCCCAAGCTCACCAGCCTTCGACCAGCCCGCTTTCGGGGGCGGCTTTCTGGGCCCAGCCTTCGGGGTTGCGGAAGTAGTCTTTGACCATCATGGCGGCCACCACGCCGTCGCCGCAGGCGGTGGCGAGTTGCATGGCGGCCTGCTGGCGGCAGTCGCCAGCCACGAACACGCCGGGCATGGACGTCTTGAGCGTCGTGCAGTCGCAGACGATATATCCGGCGGCGTTCATGGTGACGGCGCCTTTGAGGAAGTCGGTATTGGGCACCATGCCCACGAAGACGAACACGCCGTCGACCTTGAGATCCTGCGCCTGATCGGTCTGGAGGTTGCGCAGCACGACGTGGTCGATCTGCTCGCCGGCCTCGTCGGGCACGATGGCCTCGAGCACGTACGGCAGGAGCACGTCGATGTTCTTCTTCTTGGCCGTCTCGTAAAGCTCCTCGACGAGCACCTGCTGGGCGCGGAATTCCTTGCGGCGGTGGATCATCGTCGTCTTGCCCGCGAATCGCTGGGCGAGATAGATGGTGTCCTCGACAGCCGTGTTGCCTCCGCCGACGGTCAACACGTGCTTGTCGCGATAGAACGCCCCGTCGCAGGTGGCGCAGTAGCTGACCTTGCCGGCCTGGCGCATCTGCTCTTCGCCGGGTACGCCGAGCTGGCGGTAGTCGCTGCCGGGTGCGAGGATGACAGCCCGGGCGGTATAGACGCTTTCGCCCTTGTTGACCTCGACGGTGAGCTTTCCGTCGTCGCGGCGGGCCAGAGTCGTGACCGATTCGTTGACGGCCACGTGAGCGCCGAAGGCCTCGACCTGGTCGCGCTGGTGCTGGACGAGATCGGGCCCGGAGATCTTCTCGTATCCGGGGTAGTTCTCGATGCGGTCGGTGAGCATGATCTGCCCGCCGGGCAGACCGTTCTTTTCGAGCACCAGCGTGCTGTAGCGGTCGCGGGCGGAGTAGAGGGCCGCGGCCAGACCGGCCGGTCCGCCGCCGACGATGATCACGTCATAGTCCTGCTGCTTGGGCATGATAACACGAGCTCCCGTTTTACATAGACAGCGGCGGCATCATCGCACCGGCGCCAATCGCACCGGTGGGGCGACCGGTACGGCCTGGCCCGCCAGCGTCTGGGCTGAGGGAAAATGCCGCAGCACCGCCTGGGCGCTGGACAGTTCCATCACCAGATCGTTGCCGCTGTTCATTCGAAGAATATTACCCGCCGCGTCGACCCAGAGAGTGGCGGGTTCGGCATCGGCGGCCGCCTGGTCGCTGACGCGGACGGCCTGAACCTGCTTGCCGTCGATCATGCACGCCTCGGGTCCGACGACGGTCAGGGTCCGCATGTCGAAGTTGTTCTCGGCGCTGGCGTAGCAGGCCAGGGAGTAGGCGGCGGGCTTGGTCAGGTCCGCCAGGCGGAAGAACATCCACGCCAGGGGCTTGGTGAGGTAGATGTTGTCGGGGACCTGTTGCTTTTCGGTCTTGCTCCGCCCGCCCAGGCTCCTCTGGCAGACGATCACGTCGGCTTTCCTGAGCCCGGTCTCATAGAGGTGGCTGGCCTGGGCGCCGTCGCCGGTAGTTTCGGCCTGCGTCCATCGTTCGCTGTCGCCGGCGGCGGTGGAGAATTCCAGCCGCTGGCTGAGGCGTCGCCGGTCGCCGGGGATCTCCATCAGCAGGCAGGTCTTGACCTGCACGCCGTCGAGGCGGTCCTGGACGGCCCACTCCTCGCTGACATTCATGAAGCCGACGACTTTGCCTTTGTAGCTCCACAGATACCAGCGTGGTTCTTTCGACAGCAGCTCGCCGACCTTCTTGCCGGCCAGGGCGGCCATCAACTCCGCGCCGCGGGCGAGGTTGGCCTTCATGGCCTTGCGCGCTTCGGTGGGGTCGGTGAACTGCAGCGTCTCCAGCACCCGTGTGCAGGTGGCGTCGAGGGCGTCTTTCATCGAGGTCGGCCCGGCCATCAGGAAGACCAGGAACCGCTCCGGGTCGGCCAGCACCCAGACCTGTCGTTTCCAGAGAGTGATGGGGCCTTGCGTGACGCCGCGGATGTCGATGGCGCCTTTTCCGCCCAGGGGGATGACTTTCGCCGAATCGATTTTGTACTGCCCCGACTGCTGCAACTGCGCCTCGAGCATCTGGCGGTACGTGTCCAGCGAAGGCTTCCCGGCGCCGCTGTCGGGCTTCTTGGGCAGCACCTGCAGCACCGAGAACGTCCAGGCGATGACGTTGCTCTTGTCGTCGCGCATGGACCACGAGACCAGCCGCGCCGTCGAGAACCCCCTCTGGCGCACGGTGCCCAGCGGGGCCTTGAGCGAGAAGCCGTGCGCCGCGTCGATGTACCGCGGGCCCAGTTCCACCGCCGGCGCCGGCGCCGGTTCCGCAACGACGTCCTGGGCGTCCGCCCGCGCAATGAGAACCACCAGCGCCGCAGCCAGGATCAACCCGTATATGTGCTTCATGGAGCGCTCCATCATGGGCGACATTATAAAAGCCTCCCGCGCACTTGATAAGTCTTAACCCGGATATTTCACCGCGGAGATCGCAGAGGCCGCAGAGGTTTTTGAGCGAAGAAACTTACAGAAACCTACGGAAGCGGGCCGCATGGCAGTCTGTTTTCCGGATTAACGCCGACGGCGACATTAGATGGTTTTGTTTTAAGCCATTTGCTTCTCTGCGTACTCTGCGATCTCTGCGGTTCATGCAGTTTTCGGGTTAATTGCCCCGCCCGCAACGCAAAACATTCCATCACGCCGCAGTCAGGGTATAATCCTGATGTGGCCCGGCGGCACGGGGAGGCAAACCTTGGGCACGAAAAGGATGCTCCGATGAAACGCGTAATGGCAATCGCCCTGGCGGCTACGGTTTTGATTGTGATCCAGACGGCGTGGACGCAGCAGAAGGCTGAAGAGCGGCTCGCCGCCGCGCGCGAGCGCCTGCAGGTGCGCTCGCTCCGCAGCGCCGTCCAGAGCTTCTATCGCTCGCTGGACAACGATGACACCGAGGCCGCCACCGGGCAGGTCGCCAAGGTCAAGAAGCTCTGGGACGCCCTCGACGCGGACCTGCAGGGCAAGATCGATAAATCGCGCCCCGGCACCGGCCAGCGCGTGGCGGATTTGGAATCGGAGTGTTCGATGACAGCCGCCCCCGCGACCAGTCAACCCGCCAGCGAGCCCGCGCCGGCGGCCGCGAGCGCCGACGTGAAGACGCTGCCGACCAGCCGCCCGGCGCCCAAGGGCGACGACAACGTTGCCCCGCCGTCGACGGAGCTGGTGCGGATGGGCGAGACCGCCCCGGTGGGCAAACTCGCCGCGCGGAGCCCCGTCGTCAAGGAAGTCGCCGCCGCTGAGCCTCACCCCGGCGGACCGTGGCGACCCAAGTATGCCAACGACTACGACATCTTCGGCGACCATCCCAAGGGTCGCTGCGAGCAATATAAAGGCGGCGCCCAAGAGTCCGCCGCGCCTCTGCCGGTAGCGGCCCCCGCGCCGGCAGGGACGCCCCGGCCCAAGACCGCCCAGCCCGGCAAGGAAGGCGGGTCGATCGACCAGATCATCAAGACCGCGCCTGTCCAGAAGACGCCCAGGAAGAAGAAGTAGAACGACAGGGCGGGCGAATCGCTCCCTATGCCAGCCGACCTTTCACAGTACGACGCCTTCATGCAGTTGGCGATCGAACAGGCCCGCCTGTCTGCCGCTGCCGGCGACGTGCCCGTCGGGGCGGTGATCGTCCGCGACGGGGCGGCCATCGCGGCCGCGCACAACCGCCGCGCCCTCGACGGCGACCCGACCGCCCACGCCGAGATGCTGGCGATCCGCCAGGCGGCCGCCCTCACCGGCGACTGGCGCCTGACCGGATGCACCATGGTCGTCACGCTCGAACCGTGCTGCATGTGCGCCGGGGCGATGGTGCTGGCCCGCATGGACCGCCTGGTGTACGGGGCGACCGACCCCAAGACCGGGGCCGTCGCCACGCTCTACCAACTCTGCAGCGACCCCCGCCTCAACCACCAGCTCGAGATTCTCCCCGGCCTGCGCAGCGCCGAATGCGGCGCCATCCTCACCCAATTCTTCGCCGCCCAACGAGCGCTGGGAAAGAAATGACAGCCGCCGCCGCAAGGCGACCCTGGACTGCGGCGGCAGCGACGCACCCAAACTTTAGACCGGAAACTGTATGAACCGAAGAGCACCTGGCGCGGCCTCGCTTCGCTCGGCCGCAACCAAAGGCGTTCCAGCACAGCAGCGTGGTGGGGGCTCCGCCCCCACGCCCCCGGAGTTTGTCGCTTTGTGGCTTCCGGCAGAAGTGGGCCTTTGCAGCCTCTGCCGGAAGCCCAATGCGATAACCTCCGGGGTCTGGGGCAGAGCCCCAAAATGCCGGCTGAAGAAAATCTTCGCGGTAACATCGCGGCTGGCATCAGTCTGAGTGTTGCTGGTCCAGGTCGGGCAGGCGGGCGATGACGGCGTCGATGGTGTCCTGGGCTAGCAGGTCCTGGGCCACGTGGCGGGCCTGGGCGAGGGTCATCTGCGTGATCTGCTGCTGGACGGGCGGGAGGAACTGGGGGTCCAGGCTCAGGGCGCGCACGCCGATGCCGATCAGGAACGGCAGGTACGCCCCCACGTGGGCCATCTCGCCGCAGATGGAGACTTCGCACCCGGCCGCGGCGCCCGCCTGGGCGACGCGCTGGAGCGAGCGCAGGACGGCGGGGTGGTGCGGCATGAAGTACGACGCGACCTTTTCGTTGCTGCGGTCGACGGCAAGGAGGAACTGGATCAGGTCGTTGGAGCCGATGCACAGGAAGTCCGCCCGGCGGGCGATGGTGTCGATCATCTCGACGGCCGAGGGCACCTCGACCATCACGCCGACGGCGGGCGAGGCGTTATGCGCGAGCTTCTGCTGGGCCAGTTCCTGCATGCACGAGTCGAGGGTGGTCTTGGCCCGCACGAAATCGTCCACCGACGAGATCATCGGGAACATGATGCGAATGGGCGAACCGGCGCCGGCCCGCAGGATCGCCCGGAGCTGCTGGCGGAAGATGTCGTCGTGGCGGAACGAGAAGCGGATGGACCGCAGCCCCATGGCCGGGTTGAGCTCGGCGGTCTCGTCGAAGTACAGCAGCAGCTTGTCGGCCCCGATGTCCAGCGTGCGGAAGGTGACCTCGCGTCCCTCGAAGCCCTCGATGAGGCGGCGGTAGATGGAGACCTGCTCCTCTTCCGAGGGCGGGGTGTTTCGCACCAGGAAAGGAAACTCACTGCGGTAGAGTCCGACGCCCTCGGCCCCGACGAACCGCGCCAGATCGATATCGGTCAGCAGATTGATGTTGGCCAGCAGGCGGATGCGCGTGCCGTCGGCGGTGGCGGTGGTTTCGGGCAGGGCTTGCGGCGGGGCCTGGGTGGCGACCTGGCGGCGGGCGTCCTGGCGCTGCGAGAACCGCTCGACGATATCGGGCGTGGGGTTGATATAGATGTTGCCGATGTCGGCGTCGAGCACGACGGGCGTGCCCTCGGGCAGATCCAGCAGCGTCGGGTCGTCCGCGATCACCATCGGCACGTGCAGGCTGCGGGCCAGTATCGACACGTGCGAGGTGACGCCCCCGCTGGTCTGCACGATCCCGCCGACCTCGGCGGTCGCGAGCTTGACGATGTCCGAGGGGTACATCTCCCGCGCGACGATGACGGCAGAGGCCTCATTGAGGCCGACCTCGACCCGCATGCCCATCAGGTTGGCCAGGATGCGTCGGATGACGTCCTCGACGTCGTGCTCCTTCTCGCGCATGTAGGCGTGGGGGCTGGCGGCCATCAGGTCGGAATATTTTCGCCCGACGGCCAGAACGGCCTGGGGTGGGTTCTCGCCGTCCTCGATGCGTTTTCGCATCTCGCCGATGAAGGCGGTGTCCTTGAGCATCATCAGGTGCGCTTCGAAGATCAGCGAGGCCATCTCCGGGACGCGCTGCCCGAGGCGTTCCTGCAGCCCCTGGAGCTGTTCTGCCGTGGCGTCGAGGGCGCGCTGGAGGTCGTCCATGCTGTACGGTCGAGCGCCGGGGGCCTCGGTGAACAGGCGGTGGTACGCCCCGTGGTCGTGGATGATCGCCGGTCCGTGGGCAAAGCCCCTGGAGGCGGTCTGCCCCTTGACCATCCGCGTCGCGGCAGGGGGGCGCTGCCCGGTTGCGGCGCTTTCCTGGGCCTTGGGCACGCCCATGAGGATGCGGGCGTTTTCGATCGCCCCGGCCAGTTGCGACGTGGTGGCCTTGACGGCCAGCACGTCCTCGTCGTCGAAGGGTCTCTCGCGGCTACGCTGCACGACGAGCACGCCGATCTTCTCGATGCCGCGCTGGATCGGTACGGCCAGGAAGGCGTCGAAAGGTTCTTCGTTGATGCCCTGGAAGGGCTTGAAGTTGGGGTTGTCGCTGGCGACCTGCTCGCGAACGGGTCGCAGCTCGCGCAGGGCCATTCCCGTCAGCCCCTCGGAGATCTTCATGCGGACGTTGCCCACTGATTGCGGGGCCAGCCCGGACGTGGCCTGGAGGACCAGCTCCTGCGTTTTGTCGTCGTAGAGGTAGATCGAGCAGACGTCGCAGTGGAGGTGGTCAGCCACCAGGCCGACGATCTGCGAGAGATAGGCGTGGATGTCGGCGCTGCCGGCCAGTCGGGCGGCGAACTCGCTGACGTCGCACAGCAGGCTCAGATGTTCTTTGTCAGAGGCGGCCACCGAAGCATCCTCCAGGGCCGTGTGGCATGGGCGTCTCGCCCATGCGTCGGGTCCTGTGGCATGGGCGTCTCGCCCATGCGCACACGCCCCAGGCCAAGAGCACGGGCGAGACGCCCGTGCCGCGCATGGCCGAGACGGCCATGCCACACAACGGGACTATACGCCATGACCGCCGGCAAGTCCAGCAGCGCGCTTCCGCGGCGGTAGCTCCTTAACATCCTACCCCTCGGTTTGCGCTGACAAGGGCCTCTGCGCTTCTGTGCGGCAATTTCGGCCCAAGGCCGCATTGACTCCGACGCGGCAGGGGGATATCCTTTGCCCGAAAGCGAGACCTCATGCCACCCAAAGAACTATTCGATATCTCGGGAATCGATACCAGCAAGATCATCATCGACCGCGACGAGATCGCCAAGGTCAACCCGCACCGCTTCGAGTTCCGCCAGCTTGACGGCGTCTGCTACATGAACGAGGACCACACGCAGATCGTGGGCATCCGCCAGCCGGCGGCCGACGAGTTCTGGGTTCGCGGGCATATTCCCGGCAGGCCGATCTTTCCCGGCGTGCTGATGATCGAGACGGCGGCGCAGCTTGTCAGCTACTGCATGGCCAGCGAGAAGAAGGAAGAAGGCTTCCTGGGCTTCGGCGGCGTGACGGATGTGAAATTCCGCGGTTCGGTGGCCCCCGGCGACCGGATCGTGGTGCTGGGGCTGATGATCGACAAGCGCCCGCGCCGCTGCGTCGGCGCCACGCAGGGATACGTCGACGGCCGCATGGTCTTCGAAGCCACCATCACGGGGATGTGGTTCTGAGGATTGCGGATTTTCGATTTCGGATTTCGGATCAAACATCGGGGTTCCGGTCTCATTAGCGGTCGAGCCCGCCACGGCGGATCTTCGACTTGCTCGACGCGGTTTCCTCCATGAACCTTAAGAACCGCGCGGGGCAAGCCGCGCCGCTAACCCATGCGCGTGTTCGGTTGCATATTGCCGACGGTTGGGGCATACTTGTACGCGACATTCACGGCCAGGAATTTCCCGCATGAAATACGTTTACGCCGCGCTGCTGGGGGTCGTTTGCTTTGTTGGCAGTCCGGTCCGGGCCGATGCTCCGGCCGGTCCGCCCGAGGCGTACATTCCGGCAGAGTGGCTCAAGGCCAACGTCGACTGGAAGCCCACCTGGGATGAGACGCTCAAGGCCAACACGCTCCAGAAATTCCAGGCCGACCTGGCCAAGGACAACGCCCTGAAAGGCCTGGCCGACCGGATCGCGCCGCTGCATCGCGTCGAGATGATCAAGGCCGCCATGCTGCGCTGGCCCGACCGCGCCAACCGCATCGCCGGATACGCCGAGATCGCCCACGCCTTTCAACAGGCCGGCAGCAATTATTGGCGAAGCTACTGGGGCTGGAAGATGGTGCAGGATTTTCCCGATGACGCCGCGGCCGTCACGCAGGGTTACCAACACATGCTCGGCTGGAGCTTCGGGCAATACACACACTGGGGATGGTACGGCTATTTCGTTGCCCCCGAGTGCCGGGACTTCGAGTTTGCCATCAGCGAGATCATCGCCCGCCACAAGGCCGGAAAGCTGGGCGAAGGCTCTCCAGCCGTCTCGATGGCCTACAGCTACCGGGCCTGGGAAGCGTTCGACTTCTGGAACTACGGCGCCTACTACGCGCTGCTGGGGCGTGAGGATAAGACGCGATCGGTCATCGCCGACGAGAGCCTGATCAGCTACCTGGGCCTTTCGCAGATACCCGGCGGCGACGGCGACGTCATGTTCGACCTTAACGACCGCGGGCAGAGCCAGCTCGACGCCGAACTCCGCACGCGATGGGAAGCCGCCCAGCACAGCGAGATGTTCGGCTCCGACGCCTCGTCGCTGCGCCCGGACGAAGTGCAGGTGCTGCTGGACCTGGCGGCCGCCTCGGGGGCGCACGTGCGTCAGGGCGGCAACTACGTGCCGTTCTGGGTGGTGATTGACCAGCACCTGCTGGGCCTGGGCCACGCTCGCCTGGCGCCGCTGGCGGCGGCGCACGAATTGGCGGCGCGTTCTCGCGCTTCGGCGGCGGCCGTCAGCGGCGACGTCAACGACCTGATCGCGGCCTTTCGCCGCTATCCTTTCGCGCCGTCGCTTCACCGGCTGATGGTGGAGCTGGCCGAGCGGGACGTCTGCGCGGGCAACTGGGTGCGCGCCGTCTCGCTGGTGCGAGACGTGATCAAGCACTCGGCCGACGCGGCGCTGACAAGGCAGGCCCACGCCGTGCTGTGGTTGGCGCTGGCCCAGCAGAGCGGCAATCGTGGCGAGCTCACGACGGCCATGAGCCAACTGCCCGACGACGCGACCATTCCCTGGCGCGGCGCCGATGCCGCGGCGGCGAAGGTCAAGGCCGCTTTGCTCTCGCAGATGGCCGTGCTGGAGACGCAGCGCGCCGTTCGCCTGGCGGGGCTGAGCGTGCGGCGGGTGCAGTTGCCGGCCGACTGGCCCGCTCGCCAGTGGAACCTCGACGGACCCATCGCCGATCGCGGCAGCCACGCCCCGTGGCCGGTGGCCCAGGTGGACGTCGCCGGCGAGAGCCTCTTCGTCAGCCATCCCGGCGCCATCGCGCGATTCGACGCCAACTCGCCCAAGGCCGCCTGGACGCAGATCCTGCCGCCCCAGCCCCTGCAGACGCCCTGGTGGGACGAAGCCACCTCGCGATACATGGCCACGGGGATGTGGATGCAGGCCATCATGATCCGCCGCCCGGTGCGGACGTCGGCGGGCAAAGAACTCCAGCCTCGCGCGGCGCTGTACTACCTGATGACGCCGTCGATCCCCGCGTACATCCAGGCCGTCGACGCCGCCAAGGGCGCCCAGCTCTGGACCACGCGCGGACGCGAGACCTGGGAAGACCTCACGCCCATGAGCCGCCCGACCTTCGCCGGCGGGCGCCTGTACGTGCTGGCCGGCCCGTCAAAGATGGACCGCCTCTTCGCCGTGCGCGAGAGCCCCAACACCCCGCTGCCGACGAGCCTGGTCTGCCTCGACGCCCAGGACGGCCGCGTGCTCTGGCGACGCTCCACCGGATGGATCGAGAACACGCACCTCGACCTGGCGCGTGGGTCGGCCGCGGTGCTCGTCCACCAGGGGCGGGTCTACTGCTGCAACAACATGGGCATCATGTCCTGCTTCGACGCCTACGACGGCCTGACCGTCTGGGTGCGCCCGTACCCGCCGGCCGTCCAGCGAATGGGCGGGTACGAGTCGCTCAACCTCGTCCGCGAAGGCACCTGCCCGATCATCACGCCCATGCCCGCAGCCCTGGGCGCGGGAGACATGTTGCTGGCGGCCCCGCGCGACCACACCGGCGTCGTGACGTTCGACAGCCGCAGCGGCAAGCTGCTCTGGCAGACGCCGCTGGTGCCCTCGGACCGCCTCGTCGGCGTCAGTGGCAGCGTGATAGTCGCCATCAGTCAGTACTGGCTGACGGCCTTGGACATCACCGGCGGGCGGCAGCTCTACTGCCGCGAGTTTCCCGCCGGCACGGGCGGCCAGGCGGCGCTGCTCGGCGGCGACGTCGTGCTGGCCTCGGGCGGCAAGCTCTACCGCATCCAGGCCTCCACCGGCAACACGCTCGAAGAGACCGGCCTGGAGGCCGGCGCCAATGAAGAGCCCGTGATCTGCCCCGACGGCACGATCGTGCTGGTGGGAGCTCCGCCGATGACGGCCGCCAAGGCCCCGCCCACCGCCGGGCGCGACATCAAGCTGCCGCTCAAGCAGGTCTGGTCGCTGGCGTGCGAGTCGCCGGCGGTGCTCTTTGGCGACGCGATCGGCGCATCCGAAGACTCGTTCGGTTTCGTCAGCGGGCGGCGGATCGGGATGATCCGCTCCAAACCGAATTGGGAACTGGCCTGGGACAAGCTGCTGCCTCTGCCGCCGCAGGGCGTCGCCAAGGCCGGCGGGCGGCTGCTGGCGTCGATGATGTGGACGCTTGACGCCCACGACGGCGCCGACGGCAAGACGCTGTGGTCGACGAAGCTGGGGCTGCTGCCCTTCGTCATCGGCGGCGACGACAAGACAGTCTACGCCGGCGGCCGCGGGTGGGGCGGCTACTTCGCCACCCTCGATGGGGCCACGGGCAAGGTGATCTGGTCGGGCAATCCCGGGTGGGACCAGCGGGTTGGCATCGACCAGTTCCAGCGGAGCCGCCTGCAGCGCGAGGGCGACGGTTCGGCCACGCTGCGGTGCCTGGGCAACGTCTCTGACGCCGCCGGAAGCGGCGCCGGCGAGATCGTGCTCAATGCGGCCACCGGGCGGGCCAAGAGTCTGCGTCCGCTGCTGGCGCCGGGGACGGGCAGTTGGAGCCCGCCGAACTGGGACACCAGCGGCCTGGCGTACATCGTCTCGAAGTGGCCCAAGGGCAAGGTGGCCGCGTTTGGCCACGACGGCGCGACGGACGTTGCGGCCAAGTGGCAGCGCGAGCTGAACCTCGAAGACCATCGCTGGCACTACAGGCTCTTCGGCGCGCACTACCGCGACGGCAAGATCTACGTGCGCCTGGCCGGGCAGATGTTGGTGTGGGACCCGGCCACGGGCAAGGAGCTTGCGCTGGACATGACGCGAGGCGGCGGCGTGATCGAGCCGTTCATCTTCGCCTTCAAGCAGATCGGCAACCGCATCATCGTCGTCAACGGCTTCACCAACCAGCGACCCGCCGCACCGGGCAAGCACTCGCCCGAGCCGACCAAGCCCGACCAGTGGAAGATGTTCGTCGACATCTTCGACGCGACGACTGGTCAACCGCAAGGCCGCCAGGAACTGCCCGGCGTGCTGTGCTGCATCTCGCTGATCGCCTACCAGGAGATCGCCGGCTACGACACCCAGGTCCAGATCCTCGACGGTTCCATCGTCGTCACCGACATCAACGGCATCCACGTCTTCGCCGGCGAACCGTAAGTCTGCGTCTACTGCAACGGCATGGAATTGCCTACGAGGAACGATATCTCTGGGTGTGACGGCCGGAGTCCCGCCCCTGGCGGGGCGAAGAAACACCGGCATCGCAAATTGGAAATTGGAGATTGGAGATAGGAAAGGGAAATTGAAAATTGCAGACGGGAGATGGGAAATTGGCAGTTGGCAACGGGTCACGCGGTCACGACGGCGCCGTCTTGAATGTCGAAGATGACGTCGGCCAGCGCCTGCGCCTCGGCGAGATTGTGGGTGACGTGCAGGACGGTGGCGCCGGCGACGCGCTGGACCTGCTTGAGCAGGTCGATCATGCCGCCGCGCGTATCGTCGTCGAGGGCGCTGAGCGGTTCGTCCAGAAGCAGCGTTCGCGGGCCGAACGACAGCGCCCTTCCGAGGGCGACGCGCTGGCGCTCGCCGCCGCTGAGCCCGCGCGGCGTGCGATCCAGCAGGTGAGAGATCCCCAGCAGTTCGGCCAGTTCGCTCGTGCGATCCGCGATGCTCCTGGCGTTGGCTTTGCGGATCTCCAAAGCGAACGCCAGGTGCTGCCGCACCGTCATCGTCGAGAACAGTGCGCCGTCCTGGGGGACGTAACCGATGCCTCGCCCCGCCGGCGGCGAGTGCGTCACGTCGCGGCTGTCCAGACGGATGATCCCCGACTCGATCTCGCGCAGGCCGATGATGCTCTCCAGCAGCGTCGTCTTGCCGCTGCCGGTCTTGCCCATCAGGGCGGCGTAGGCGCCGGTGGGCACGTCCAGGCAGACGCCCTTCATGGCGAAGACTCCGGCTCGGATTGTTATGTTCTCAAGGGAAATCATTATTCGTTTGGTTAACGGCGGAGCTTGCTCCGCGGGGTCTCGCATCCGAAAAACGCGTCGAGCAAGCTCGACCGCTAATGTTTACAGCGACAGTCTCCTCGCCCCCCACAACCGGGTGACCATCAGCACCGCCACCGCGGCGACGAGCATGATGATCGATACGGCCACGGCCGCCTCGATGTTGCCGATGCTCATCTCGAGGAAGACGCTGGTCGAGAGCACTTCGGTTTTGTTCCGCGTGGCGCCGGCGAAGATCAGCAGCGGGCCGAACTCGCCCAGGGCGCGGGCCCAGGCCAGCGTCAGGGCTGTCAGGATGCCGCTGCGTGCTTCGGGCAGCACCACGCGCATGAACGCCTGCATGCGCGTGCAGCCCAGCGCCAAGGCCACCTGCTCGCAGCGCGGGTCGATCTGGTCGAAGGTGGCCTTCATCGTTCGCACGGCGAACGCCGCGGCCACCGCCACCTGGGCGAGAATCACCGCCGGAATCTGGTAGACGACGAGGCTGTTGATCGATCGCCCGTCGACGCTTGCGGTGAAGGGCCAGAACTGGAAGAGGATCAGCAGGCTCAGACCCACCACCAGCGGCGGCAGGACGATGGGGATGTCGAGGATGGCATCGACGAGGCCTCGCCCGCGGAACTTCACGCGCGACAGCAGATAGCCCATCGGCACGCCCACCCAGACCGACACGATGGCCGAAAGCGAACAGGCCAGCAGGCTCAGCATCACCGCGTAGCGGATTTCGCTCTTGCCCAGCGCCTGGACGATGGGGTTTTCCGCCAGCAGCGCCATCCACGGCTGGGGTGAAACCCAGGCCTTCTCGACGGTTTCCTTGAGCATATAGATCACGTCGCCCAGCAGCATCAGGACGATCAGCAGCACGTACGAGCCGCCAAGGATCCCCATCCCGGCCAGGAACCCGCGATCGCGCAGGCGGATCGCCTCGTCGCGCCGTGCCGCGGCGAGATGCGTGGGTTCGAGTTGTGCGGTGGCGATCTCTTGAGTCATGTCGTGATCACAATCCTGACAACCTTGCCACAAAGATCACAAAGGGCACGAAGAGAATCTTCATTTCCCATTCTTCTTCGTGTTCTTTGTGATCTTTGTGGCAAAGCTTCTTATTCCTTCGGGGCGGTTGCCGCTTGCGGCTTGGCGTCTTTTTCTTTGTACCGGAAGTTAAAGCCCGCCGCTTCGAAGTTCTCGCGCGCTGCGGTGATGGCGTTAAAAAACCGCCGCGCCAGGTGCTTGTTCGCGCTGCTGCGCGAGATGCTCAAGGGCTGCACCGCCTTGGCGTGCGGCGAGTCGATCCTGACCAGATCGATCCGCCCGCCCTCGGCGATCGTGTCGGTGCGATAGGCGATGGCCGCATCGACCGACTTGGTCGTCACGGCCGGCACGAGCATGGCCGACGAGGGCGCCTGCACCACGACGTTTTTCATTACCGCCTCTTCCATGCCTTCCTTCTGCAGCAGGGTCCGCGTCAAAGCGCCGATGGTGCACTGTTCGGGCTGGCCCACGGCCAGGCGCACGCCGGGGCGGGCCAGGTCGGCCAGCGACTTGATGGACGTATTGCCCTTGGGGACGGCGATGACGATGTCGGCGTCGGAGATGTCCACGTCTTCCTGGAACCAGTCGCGCACATTGTCGAGGTAGTACCGGTCGCAGGCCATGTACACGTCGGGGAAGTTTGCGCTGGCCGGACCCATTGTCTGCATCGTGCCGGTGAGCATTCCGCAGCCGTTGTAGAGCGTTTCGATCTTTACGCCCTCGCGGGTCTCGAAGGCCTTAACGACGCTGTCCACGGCGCGGAGGTTCACCGCGCCGCAGAAGAACTTGAGCACCGGCCGAACCGCCCAGGCGTCGCCGTCGACGGGGGAGAAGCCGGCGGCTTTGAAGTGTTTCAGGCCACGGTCGCGGGCGCCGAGATATCGCATGAACGTCAGGGCGGCGGTGGGCTGGCGGGAGCTCTTGAGCACGGCGATGGACATTTCCTGAACGGCCGCTTCAAGAATGGGCACGTGAACGGCCTTGAGCTGTTCGTACTGTCCGACCGTCGAGTCCCAGACGATCCCGGCGTCGATGGCCCCGATGGCGACGTCGTTGGCGATATCCGAGACAGTGGGTTTGAACACGCCGTGGTCCTGCACGTGGCGTCGCAGGGGCTCCCACTGGCCGCTGGGCTCCAGGGCCTGCCGCACGGTGCGCCCGATGGAGGCGGCCTCGGGGTTGCCCATCGCCACGCGCAGGCCGGGCTTGAGCAGGTCTTCGAGGGTGGCGATGGATGTGTTGTCGCGCCGCACGACGATGACCGGCATCATTCGCGCCAGTGGCAGCACCTCGGCCAGTAGGCCCTGCGACTGGGCGAGCTGAATGTAAGTCTGGTCGGCCCCCAGGTACAGGTCGCCGGCCCCCGAGGCCTTGAGGCTGCTCAAAAGCGTGCCCGACCCGCCGTACTGCACCTCGACCGCCACGCCGTATTCCTGGCGGTATTGCTTGATCGCCGGCTCGACGGCCTTTTGCGAACCGGCCGCACAATACAGCATCAGCGACCGCTCGCTCGATATCGACGTGTGTCCGGATAGCCATGCCAGCCCGCCGACCAGAGCGGCCGCAGCCACCAGGCTGCCCAAGAGCATTTTCCATTCAGTTGGCATAGTCGTTCACAAATAGCATGCACAACAGGGTGGCATGGCGACGCAGGTTTCTGTTTCTCCTGGGTCGCCATGATTCGCCGCGCGCCCATGGCGACCCGCTTCGCGTGTCGCCATGCCACCCGACGAAGAACACGCGGAGCAAGCTCCGCCGCTAACGTTCGACGAAAGGACACCGTTTCGTTCTTCGTCCTCGTCCTCGTCCTCGTCGTCGGTTTTATCCCTCTTCACTCGTCCAGACACGCCACCTCCGGCAGGGGCTTGATGAATTCCTGCCGGAGACTATACGTATACGCTCCCTGAGTGGGGACCAGAAGTATGTCCCCTTCGCGGATATCTTCGCCGAAGTACCCGTAGCCCCACAAGTCGTGTGGTGTGCACAGCGACCCCATCACCATGCACGCCCGCTCCGTCAGGGCCGGACGCGTCAGGTTGATCAGCGGAAAGTAGTCCGTCTCGAACCGCTCCCACCCGACGGCGTTGGCGCCGGCGTCGGTAATCACCAGGTCGTCGGCCTTGCGGTCGATCACAGTCACCAGCAGGTGCATGGCGTTGTGGCACAGCCACCGTCCCGGCTCGGCGCAGAGGCGGGCATCGACGTGCGGGGCCAGGTGCTTCTGCTGCGCCGCGGCGATGGCGGCTGCGAAAACCTCCAGCGGCTGGGCCGCCAGGCGGTAGTGCGTCAGCGACGCCTGCCATCCTGCCGTGGTGGCCGCGCGGAGCATGCCCGCCGGCGTGCCGGCCTCCTGAAGCCACTCGCCCACGCCCGGCCAGAAGCCCCCGCCCATGTCGATGAACTCGATCGCCTCGCGCTGGGCCGGCGACAGTGTCGCCAGCGTTTCGCCCAGCAGCGCAATGAACTGCACCTGACGCTGCGGGTTGAGGTTCCAGCTTGTGTGGAACTGCAGCCCGCAGAGCCGCACGCGGTCGCACCCTTCAGCCGCGCTCATGAACTCGCCCAGGCGCGAGAGATTAATCCCGAACTTGCGCCACAGGCCGTGCTCGAGCGTCGTCAGGCGCACGCCTGCGCGGATGGTGACTGCCGCCGCGGCGGCCATCGCCTGCAGGCGGGCTAACTCGCCGAAGCTGTCGATGAGCACCACGACGCGGGCGGCGTTGTCCAGGGCGAGCTGCATCTCGGCGGGGGTCTTTCCGGGTCCGCTGAAGACGATGTCCTCGCTGCCTGCCGCCAGGGCCATCTGCAACTCGATGCCGCTCGAGACGTCCAGGCCGATCCCCTGGGCGACCAGCGTCTGGGCGATCAGCGGGCAGTTGTTGCTCTTGACGGCGTAGTAGGGCCGGAACTGCGGCACGTGCTTGCGGAAGGTGGCGACAAACTCGCGTGCCGCCGCCCGCAGCGCCGCCTTATCGACCGCGTACAGCGGGCTGCCATGCCGCGCCGCCATGTCGAGGAACTGCCCGCGCCAGTTGACGAACCCCTCGACAAACGCCCGCAACTCGCCGGCGTCCAGTTGCGGCGTCGGTTGAGCGAGCAGCTCGGCGGCGGATTTCAAGATGGCGTCTACGTCATGCATTTATAAGTCGTCCCGTTTCGTTAGCGGTCGAGCTTGCTCGACGCGGTTGTTTCCCCGACTGAACAACCGCGCGGGGCAAGCCCCGCCGCTAACGTTTAGTCTTCCTCATATTCAACGACAAATCGCCCGGCCAGTTCGGTGCATTGTTGCTCGATATTTACGGGGAGCATGGGCGAGACGCCCATGCTACTCACGGGCGAGACGCCCGTGCTACTGGGCTTAAAGATCGCGTGGCCCAGGAGGCGCGAGTCGTAGTCGGCGGGGGGGAGGCGCACCTCGTGGCCGGGGGCTCGCTTGAGATACACCTCGCGCACGCGCGGGTCGGCACTGACGGCCGAGGCGTCCAGGCGTAGGATCACGCCGCTGCGCTTTGCGAACAGTCGCAGGCCCACCATCTGCTTCCACGCCGCCGGCGGAGGCACGCGGACCGGCTCGCCGGCGGCGAAGTTTACCGCGGCCGCGAGCATGTCCATGCCGCAGCAGGCCCGCAGCAGCGGGGGCAGGCAGTCGCCGCCGGGGCGCGGGGCGATCTCGATCATCACCGCCTGGCCGTCGCGCATGATGAAGTCGAGCATGCAGATCGACCGCTCGATGCCGACGGCGCGGCACGCGGCTGCGAGCTGCGCGGTGAACGCGTCCGGCGGCAACTCCGGCGGCGGGTCCGGCACGATGTACGCCGTACACGTGCCGAGGGTCTGTGAGTGGTCCATGATCTTGCGGGCGACGCGGATGATCCGCGCGCGGCCGCCTTCGATCACGAAGTCGCAGCTATACTCGGGGCCTTGGACGAACTCCTCGATGACGGCCACGCTGCGCGAGTCGATCATGGCGCCGTTGGCCGCCCCGGCGCTGTACATGCGGGCGTCGTGATGCTCGGCCAGGCGGGCGGTGATGGTCGCCAGGGCGTCGGCGGCCTCGACGGCGGTGCGGCAGAAGAAGATCAATTCGCTGCCGCTGCCGGTGAGGGGTTTGAGCACGGCCGGACCTGCGATCGAGGCCATGAAATCGGCGGCGTCGGCGGACGTTCGCACGAGGCGTGCCTTGGCGGTGGGCAATCCTGCGGCCGTCCAGGCCTGTTTGCACGCCAGCTTGCTCCGACACGCCGCCACGGCGGCGGCGGAGGGGTAGGGCAGGTGCATCGCCGCGGCCAGCGATGAGGCCAGGGCCATCGATTCGTCGTCGAAACATGCCACGCCGACGATGTTGTGGCCGAACCGCACGGCGTGCGCCTGCACCCGCGCCAGGAGTTGGTCGTGGGGTTCGGACAGATCGGCCAGCAGTTCCTGCTCGGGCGGCGGGGGCGGTTCGGCGGCGTCGTGGCGGTGGGCGCGGGAGGTCAGGAAGATCGCTCGATCCCCCAACTGCTGACGAATGAGATCGACGTAGTCCGCCGTGGTGCCGGCCACCAGGACGCAGTCATTTAGCACACGCTGCACTCCTGGACTCTTCATGGCATGCGTGCTCGGTGTGGTGGGGGATGTTGCTCAGCAGGTACAGCGGTCGCGGGGTCAGGTGGAAGAGCGTCTTCCACGAGAAGTCGCCGCAGAGGAAGTCGAGCTGGTCGAACCGCTCGCGGCACCCGCGGCGCATGTGGTACACGTTGATCAGCTTGGCCGCCCCCTGCACCGACCGGTCGGCCCCGCCGGCGACCAGCGTGTAGTGGTTGTTGTAGACGATGCCCATGTCGACGGCCGCCGCCTCGCCGTCGACCAGCAGCGCCGTCATGCGCAGCCACCCGTTCTCGCGAGCCAGCTCCATAAGGCTGCGGAAGCCTTCGCGGAACCGTTCGTCGTAGAAATACGACCGCTCGCCGAAGGCGGCCATGTTCAACTCGACCATCCGGTCGAAGTCGGATGCATCGTCCAGCCGCCACGTGACGCGCTGCTCGAAGGCGTCGAGTTCGCGGCGGATGCGCTTGGCCGACTTGTGCGAGAACTCGCCCCAGTAGTTCTCCATGTCGTACCCGTATCGCGGCGGCTCGAAGAGATACCCGATCTCGTCGATCTCGCAGCGGTCGGTCGCGCCGTCGGCTGCCGGCAGCAGGTACCGCAGGTGGCGCGGCCCGGGGCACAGGGCCAGCAGGCCCTCGAGCATCGCCTCATCACCGGCCAGCAGGCGGTTCTGCTCGAGCCAGGTCTTTCCGACCCAGGTCTCGCCGGGGAAGTATCCGTAGCAGCCTTGCTCGGCGATCCAGCTCAGCGGCAGCAGTCCGCGCACGAGGGGACCTTCCTCGGCCGCGATGAACAGGGGCGGTCGCTGGAAATGCCGCTGAAAGCACATCCGCACGTCCCAGCGGTCGGTGAACGATTCCTGCGCGACGGCGCGCTGCCAGAGGTCCCGGCACGCGTCCAGGTCCGTGATGACACGGTATCGATACACGCTCTAGAGCCTCTTGTTGCTGTGCGTGATGCAGTGCGAACCGGCGAAAAACCTCTGGGCGAACTCGGCGACGACTTCCGGGTCGTACCCCTTGCAACTGAACACGTCGAGGTAAACCGTGTTGGTCAGATTGGCAAAGTGGGCCGAGATCAGCGACGTCTCGATGAGTTGCACCATCGAGTATCCGGCTACGCGCTCGTCCTCACCGAAGTGGACGACCAGCGTCTCGCCGAAGCGCTTCATCTCGATCAGCTCGCAAAGCTCGACCACGAACTGCTTGATCCGCTCGGCGTCGCGAATGGCCGCCGGGTCGCAGTTGTAGATGTCGATGCTCGTGGCCAAGCCCCATGCCGATAGCTTGACCTCAGGTTCCACCGCCTCTTGGGTTTTCATTGTCTCTCCTCTGGGCCCAGCCGCCGCCGGCACAATGCCCGCGGCGCCCGTGCCAAATATTGTTTTGGGACTATCCTTTTGCCGCCTCGGGGGGCTGCTGATGTCCGGCTTCCTGGATAAACCGCGCCAGGCTCGATGCCATCGCCCCACGCAGCGACACGAACGTTTCGTCAATGTTCTCGTCCTGCGACGAGATCGCCGCGAACGAGTAGTATCCCGACACAAAGCCCGCCACCGCGCAGGCGATCCGACGCAGCACCGGCTGGGGCGGGCGGTACTTCAGCACCGACGCCAGCAAGCCCTCCACGCATTCGAGGTACTTGATGAACGGCGTCTCGAGGCCCTGGTAACCCTCTTGCAGCGTCAAGTCGCTGCGGCCCTGGAAGTACAGCACGAAGTCTTCCCACCGGTTGGCGAAGAACTCGATGTGCGCCGCGATCAACTTGTCCAGCACGCCGATGACGTCGGTGGCGCCCTCGCAGCGCGACCTGATGGCCGCGATCAACCCGTCGAGCATTTCCTTGATCAGCTCGCGCACAAGTTGCGGTTTGCCGCTGAAGTGGTAGTAGAACGTTCCTTTGCCCACGTCAGCGCGATCGGAGATTTCGTCGATCCGAGCAAGGTCGATGCCCCGCGTGGCGAAGACCATGCGGGCCGCATCAAGCAGCTTGCGGCGCGTAACCTTCAAGCGCCGTTGCTGGCGCGAAGGGCTTCGCTTCGGTTTGGCATCTTCAACTATCATCATACTCAAGACCGACTAACCTCCCGATTTCGACTTTTTAGTCAACAACGACCATAAGGTCAACAACAATTTAGAAAAAACTTCAAGTTTTTCATCTCATCGCACAAGCTATTGGGGGCGATGATCCATCTTAACCACGCTATTGCTACCAAAGCTCCCCCGAGGCCTTGCCCATTCTGGTGCCGGACTATATACGATCACCCAATAGGTGGTGTTTGAACAATGTCCATAATGTTTGGGGGGCGATGACTGTTGACTCGTTACCTTGGTTGACTGGTCAGTTGGTGATCGCGTCAGAGGCGGGACCTCCCCGCCTTCTTACGCGCAAACGCACGGGCAAAACCGTCCCATTGGCGATAGAATCAAATCATGTACGTGTCGATCTTCGCAGCACTGGCCGCGGCTTGCCTTATCTGGGCCTGGCACAATCATCCGATCGCGCCGGTTCTTGCCGACGTCGCCGGCGGCTTTGCGATGGTGGCCGTGCTCTACCTCTTCAATCGCCAAGGATGGTTCTTCAAGAACAGCCGCGGCGTCGTTCACCCCGCCGCCTGGCTGCTGTACTGGCCGTACTTCATCACTAACGCGATGATGTTCTATCTCCAGCGGCTATTCTGGCCGGAACCGCCTGCGCACGAGATCGTCGCCGGTCTGTTCCTGGGGCAGAAGCTGACCGCCTTTGAAGCTGCGCACTTCACCCCCACGCCCGCCGGCGTCGTCGACCTCACTGCCGAGTTCAGCGAGAACCGGATCTTCCGCGCCAACGACGGCTACCTCCTGCTGCCCACGCTGGATGGCACGGCCCCGACAGCCGCACAGCTCGACCGAGGCGTCAAGCACATCCGCCGCTGCCTGGCCGCCGGAGCGGTCTACGTTCACTGCGCCTTAGGCCACGGCCGAGGGGCGACCATTGTCGCCGCCTACCTTCTGGCCGAAGGCAAAGCCGCCACCATACACGAGGCGCTGGACATCATCCGCCACCATCGCAAGACCATCCGTCTGCGGACGAACCAGATCCGAGCCCTGGATGCATATGCCGAAACCTTGCGTCGAACTGCGGCAGGGCGATAATACCGTCATGGGTAAAGCAATCGTTCTGGTCGTGGCGGCGGTGCCCCTGTTCATCTGCATCCGCATCGAAGTCTACAATCATCGAGCGGGAGGATATCTGCCGCGACAGGACGATGAGGGGAAATGGCGCGTCACGTCCCCCGTGATATATCGAAAAAGTTTGGAAGACAGGTTTCGCTACGAGGGCAGGCAGGCAGGCAAACCGGCGGAACTGACAGAACAGCAGAAGGCCCAGATCGATCGGCTGATGGCCGAGGCAGAGCCTCGCATCCATGAGAACGCCAGTTTTCGCGGTTTTGTCGAGACCTGGGGATTGGCCCAATACGCTATCGGGCCCTTGGCGCTGTGCCTGCTGATGATCCCGCTGCTTGGCAGGAAGTCCAGCGCGCGGCTCAGGATCATATCGGCTGCCCTGGTTGTATCTGTCGCTGCGTGCGTCGCGATGATGTTTTATCGCGGATACTACTCTTCCCTGGGGTGGTGAAGCGTCGTCGTTTGTTTCTTTGCCCCCGCGCTCACCCGCGATAGATGCAGCGGGAGGTGTCGCTTTCCCAGACCTCGATTGCCGACAGCAGGGGCAGGGCGGGCTTGATGCGGTCCCAGAGATATTTGCAGAGCACTTCGCTGGTGGAGTTCTCCAGGCCGGCGATCTCGTTGAGGCAGCGATGGTCCAGCGCCCCCAGCACGCCCTCGACGGCCTGCTTGATCTGTCCGAAGTCAATCACCCAACCCGTGCGCGGGTCCGGCTCGCCGCTGACGTGAACGTCGACGCGGTAGCCGTGCCCGTGCATGCGGCTGCACTTGTGCCCTGCCGGCACGTTGGGCAAAGAATGGGCGGCTTCGAAGCGGAATGTTTTTACCAGTTCGTAATCCATTGTCTGCTCCACTGAGGAAGACGAACAACCGACGACGAGGACGAGGACGACGACGAGAACGAAACAACTCACAAGTCCGTCATCCAATCATCCAACCGTCCGATTATCCGTCCATCCGCACTACACCCCGCGCTTGGCGGCGGGCCACAGGATCTTATGCAGTTGCAGGCCCAGCCGCACGTCGAGCTTGTCTTGCAGAATCCACTCCGCCAGATCGGCGCCGCTCAGGCAGCCGCTGACGGGACTGAAGATTACTTCGCACCGCCGAGGCAGGTCGTGCTCGGCGGCGGCTCCGCGGGCCATTTCGTAGTCGGCCCGGTCGGCGATGACGAACTTTACTTCATCGCCGCGGCGCAGGCACTTGACGTTGTCCCAGCGATTGGCGGCGCTTTGGCCGCTGGAGGGGCACTTGAAGTCGACGATCCGCACTACGCGCTCATCGAGGCCGGCGATGTCAAGCGAGCCGTTGGTCTCCAGCAGCGTCTCGTACCCGGCATCGCAGAGCGCCGTGAGCAGGTTGGGCGTGGCCGGCTGCAGCAGCGGTTCGCCGCCGGTGACTTCCACCAGCGGTCCGCCCAGTGCGGCTACCGCCTCGAGGATAGCATCGACGCTCATCGGCGTGCCTTCGTTGCGGGCGTAGGCGGTGTCGCACCAGTCGCAGGCGAGATTGCATCCGCTCAGGCGCACCAGCACGCACGGCCGCCCGGCCCGCGTGCCCTCGCCCTGGATGCTGCGGAAGATCTCGTTGACGATGAGCGTGTAATCCATTGCCGGACATCCATCGCTAGCGATGCCGCATCGCCCGCTGCATTTCGCGGTTCTGCTCGCGCTTGCGGATGCTCTCGCGCTTGTCGAACTGGCGCTTGCCCTCGGCGACGCCCAGTTCGACCTTGGCCCAGCCGCGGGCAAAGTAGATCGCCAGCGGCACGAGCGTCTTGCCCTTCTGTCGCACGTGCGATTCGAGCTGCTCGATCTGGCGGCGGTGCAGCAGCAGCCGCCTCTCGCGGTCGACCTCGTGCTGCAGCGTGCCGGCCGCATGGGCGTAGTGGGCGAAGCTCGACCCGATCAGGAATACCTGCCCGCCCTGGATGCGGGCATAGGCCTCGTCGATCTTGGCCTGCCCCGCGCGGAGGCTCTTGATCTCGGTGCCGGTCAATTCGATGCCGCACTCGACGCTTTCGATAATGAAAAAGTCGTGCCGGGCCTTTCGGTTGGCGATGCGCACTTCGCGCGGCTTCTGGTCTTGTTGTTTCTTTTTCGCCATCGGGAAACAACTTTACCACAGAGAACACAGAGGGCACGGAGAGAAAAACAAAACTCGATATCTTCGCGGCGGAGCGTGCTCCGCGTAATTATTCGGTCCGGCAAGAACGCGCGGGCCAAGCCCCGCCGCTAACGTGCTGGTCTTACCATCAGGCCCTATCTTCCTGATCCAATTCTAATCTGCCAATCCCGCTTGCCGGTCTCCGTCTCTCTGAGCCCTCTGTGCCTCTGTGGTAAGTTGTTCAGGTTGCTTGAAGGATAGCAACAAACCCGCCGTCGTGCCACTGGGCGGGGTTTTCGGCCCCGCCGGGACGGGTCACCTTCTGCGAGATCACCCGCATGCGGGGGTATCGCTTGACGAACCGCTGTACCAGCGCTTCGCACTCCTCGGTCTCCATGCTGCACGTGCTGTACGCCAGCCGCCCGCCCGCGCGAACGAACGCCTGCGCCGCGGCGATCAGGAACTGCTGGTCGCGCACCACGTCGGAGAGAAACTCCTGCGTGAAGTGCCATTTGGCCTCGGGACGCCGCGCCAGCACGCCGGTGTTGGTGCAGGGCACGTCGGCCAGCACCAGGTCGAATGTCTCAGCCGGCAGCTCGCCCAGGCGGTCGGTCGGCCACGCCGTGACGATGTCCACGCCGAGGCGCTGGCAGCCCTGCTCGATCAGGGGCAGCTTCTCGGTCACGTCGACAGCGGTGATGCGCCCGCGGTTGCCCATCAGTTCGGCCAGGTGGCCGGTCTTGGTGCCCGGTGCGGCGCAGAGGTCCAGCACGTTCATGCCGCCCTGCGGCGCCGCGGCGAGCGAGACGGCTGTGGCGGTGGCGTCCTGCGGCTGAATCCAGCCCTCCTTGAACGCCGTCAGGTTGGTCAGCCCGCCGCCGATGAGGACGATGCTGTGTCCGTTGTCGTGGGGCAAAGCCTCGCCGCCCTCGGCCTTGATCGAATCGAGCGTCCGCCTGACTGAGCTCTTGAGCGTGTTGACGCGGGCGACCAGCGGCGGGCTCGAGCAGGCGTGCATCGCCGCCTGCAGCGCCGCTCGCAGCGTGTTGAGCCGCTTGAGCCATCGCTGGGCGAGCAACTCGGGCATGCTCCCTGCCGCGGCGAGGTAGCCCACCTCGTCACGCTCGGGATTGGGGAAGATCGCCTTGCTGCAGCGGCGCATGGCGCTGGGGCCGACGGGGATGACGTCCGCGGCCTGCACCACCTCGCCCCGCTCCAGCGGCGACAGGCTGCGGAGAACCGACCGCAGCACGCCGTTGACCAGCCCGCGCTGACGCGGGTAGCCCATGCGCGAGGTCTGCTCGACCGCTTCGTTGACGGCCGCAAAGTCCGGCACGCGGTCCAGGAACAGCACCTGGTACATCGCCACGGACATGATCTTCCAGATCGTCTCGGGTAGTCGCTGATCGGGCTTTTGCAGAAACGCCCGCAGGACGGCCGTCAGCGTGGCCTTGCGGCGGATGCATCCCAGCGTGATCTCGCGCGCCAGCGCCGCGTCGGCGGATGATATTTCCGCCGCGGCGGCAATTGCCATATCCAGTGCCGACGCCGCCCGGGCCGGGCCTTCCAGCAGCGCCCGGACAGCGATGTCACGAGCCGAATGTTGTATGTTTTTCTTGTCCATTGTCAGGGAAACAACTTTACCACAGAGCACACAGAGAACACTGAGGGAAAAGAATAACCTCACCTCTCCACTTTAGCGGCGGGGCTTGCCCCGCGCGGTTGTTTCCCCAACGCCGCAAGAGAAGCACCGCTAAGTTGTTCAGACCATCCGCTCGCCAGGCTTGGGGTGAGCGCCGTTGACGAACGATTGCCAGTCCATCAGGCGCTTGCCGGCGGGTTTAAGCTCAATAATGCGCACTCGCCCGCTTCCAGCGGCGACGGTCAGGTCATCCAGCAGCACGCCGCACTGGCCGGGTGCCATGGCGGCCGTTTCCGCGCCGCCATGTCCCTGATCGTTCTGCGCGAGCATGGCGGCTGAGGAACGGCCGCCATGGCACCCGGGGTCTTCGATGGCCTCGGCGCGGGCGATGATGACGGGTTGCTCTCGCCCGTCAGCTCGGCGCAGCGTGGTCTGGGCTCCGGGCCAGGGCCAGGTGCCGTGGATGCGGTTGCGGATGGTGACGGCGTCGGCGGACCAGTCGATCACGCCGTCGGCCTTGGTCAGCGGGGGGGCCAAGGTGGCCTTGGCTTCATCCTGCGGCGTGCGCGTCGCGTTGCCGGCCGCCAGCAGGTCCAGCGTCCGCACCGCCAGGTTTGCCCCCATCGTCGCCAGGCGCGCGGCGAGGTCCTCGGCCGTTTCGCCCGGGTCGATGTCGGTGGCCTCCTGCAGGTAGATGTCGCCGGCGTCCATCCTGGGCACCAGCGAGAACGTCGTCACGCCCGTGCGGGCAAAGCCGCGGATGATCGCCCAGTTGATCGGCGCCGCCCCGCGCAGCTCTGGCAACAGCGAGGCATGCACGTTGAAGGCCCCGTGCCTGGCCGTGGCGCAGGTCGGGTCCTTGATGAACTGCCCGTAGTCGGCCACCACGATCACGTCGGGCGCCAAAGCCTTCAGGTGTTCGCAGGCTTGCGAGGCGTTGATGGCGCTGCATTCCTGCACAGGCAGGTTCAGGTCTGCGGCAGCGCGGGCCACGGGCGTGGGCTGCAGATGTCGCCCGCGTCCGCTCTGTCGCGGCGGTTGCGTAAAGACTTCGAGGACCTGGTGTCCGGCGCCGGCCACAGCGGCCAGGATCGGAACGGCCAGCGATCCGCTGCCGCAGAAGACGATTCGCATAGAATCCCTTTGCATAGAATAAACGCGGGCAAAGTTGCCGCCGTAATTCTACCGATATAGGGACTGCTAATCACGAACGGACGCCTCAATTATCGAAAGGGTGCCGCCATGATCCAGCGCAGCGTACGAAGGGAATCGACCATGGACCTCTGGAACGATGATGACATCAAGGACGACGAGATCGAAGAACTCGATGACGATGACGACGACGATGAGGATGAAGACGATGAGATCGACGACGAAGACCTCGACGAAGAACTCGACGAGGAAGAGGACGACGAAGACGACGACGAAGAAGAAGACCTCGACGACGCCGAAGAATAACCCCCGCGCGGCCCAGAATGCCGGCACCATGATCAGACGCCAGCCATCGTCCGTTTAGCGAGGACCTGTACTATATCTTTCTTACGCCGAATGGGGTTTCCGGCCCAGACACGATCCTTTGTGTCGATGGACTGTTCTTTGGGCACGACCTCAACGAGGCCTTCGAGTGCCTTCTGCTTGCCGAACGCTTGCCCCTCATGTACGACGATCCTGGGTTTTCCGGATGAAGCATGGGAGAAGATACCTGGATTTCGACGAAAGAACTGATGATAACAGTAAATGCACGATATCTTGTATTAAGATAATGTGCATAGTTAAGGATACTGTGCTGATGCAGCCCGAACTTCGACAGCTTGCCGCGTACCTTGACGAGACGCTTGGAGCGACGTTGGTGGCTAAGCCGTGGGACGGCCGCAGGCGCTTGGTGGCGTTTCTGCGGGAGCAATACGGCTACTGGGACGCTCGCCTTTTGAACAAGCCCTGCCTGCTGATGCTTGATAAGGCCGATCAAGAGCGGGCGGCAGGGGTGGTTTGCAAGCACGTGGCCCAGGTGCAAGAGAAATGGCCGGAAGACGTCGTTTACGTCCGCGGGCGGCTGACGCCCTACAACCGCAAACGCTTGCTCGAACACAAAGTGCCGTTTATCGTCCCGGCCAGCCAGATGTACCTGCCGATGCTGGGCATGGACTTCCGAGAACGGTCCCGCCGAGCGGGGCGAAGCGAAAAACTGCCTCTGGCGTTCAGGCCCGCAACGCAGGCAGTGGTTCTCTATTGGCTTCTCAATCCAACCGGGGAATATCTGACCCCGCGCGAGATGGGCCGCAGACTGGGCTATTCTCCCATGACGATGACGCGGGCGTTTGACCAACTCAAGAACGCCCAGCTCGGCGAGATCACGCGGCATGGCAAAGAGCGCCGCCTTCGTTTTGTTGAACCCAAGTGCACCGTATGGGCCAAGGCCCAGCCGCTGCTGCAAAGCCCCGTAACGAAACGAGTGCTTGTGCCGCAACCCGCCCGGGCCTGCCAAGCCCCCCGATCCGGATTGGCGGCACTTGCGCACTACTCCATGTTGGCGCCGCCTGCGCAGCCGGTGGTAGCCGTGTATGGACAGGATTGGAAGAGCCTGCCTCTGTGGCACAACAAGATACCGCTTCCCAGGCAGGACCCTGATGCCCTGGAGGTTGAGGTGTGGAACTATCGACCCGACATGCTTCTCGACAAGGGAGTAGATGTCGTGGACCCGCTGTCGCTATACCTGTCGCTCAGAGACGACCAAGACGAACGCGTTCAAGCGGCCCTGGAAAAGATGATAGCGGAGTTGAAATGGTAAAGGGCCTGCACATTTTTCGTGACAAATTCCGAAAGTATGCCGATCAGTACGCGCTCATTGGCGGCACGGCGTGTGATCTGGCCATGACGGCTGCCGGCCTTGAGTTCCGGGCTACGAAAGACCTGGACATCGTCCTGTGCATCGAGGCGGTCGACGCGGCCTTCGTGGATGCCTTCTGGGCGTGCTCGCCTGTGGCAAACTTGCGATCAGATTGCTCCCGCGGCGCGGATGGTGAAGCCCGGGCGCTGGATGGCCTGGGTAAGCGGGTGTTGATTGGGTGCCACGAGGCTTGTTGCTCTTGTCGGTCAGGGCTTCTTAACTTCTTTCGGTGCGGGGGCGGGGGTGCTGAGGACGATCCGGGTAAACGATAGCGGCGGCAGGGGGATCTTCAGGGCGGCTGGCGATTCAACATCTTTGGGCGGGGCTTTGACGATCTTTCCCGGCTCGACGAACGATTCGGTCTCGACGTGCAGGCCGCGCGCGGGGGCGCCTGACAGGTCGATCCGCGCATCGACGGCCTCGGATCGTTTGTTCAGCAGATAGATCTGCACGTCCTGTTCGCCGCAGCGTGCGGCGAATCCATAAACGTTCTGGGCGCTGCTGGTCATCGGCAGATGGCGCCCCCCCATGGCCTGGGCGAACATGGGGTACATTGCCGCCGCCGGACCAAAGCCCTTGAGCGTGCTGGTCTGGAAGTTGAAGAGGATCGGCGCGCCAACGTGGCGGCTGGTCGTCCAGTCGCAGGCCGAGAAGACCGGATGCTTGAACATGGAGATGAGGTAGTCGGCCTTGGTCAGGGCGGTGAGGTACGGCGTCTCGTTCGTGGCCGCCCACTCGTTGAATGCGAGCTTGACGGACCGACGGTGTTTTTCCATCTCGGCGTAGAACTTCTCGATATAGAAGTCCAGCCGCCCGTGATAGAGCCCGCCTTCGCTCTGCCAGCCTTTGACGGACGTGGAGTTATACCCGTCCTTGGTCAGGCCAAATCGCTTCTCGAGGACGTACTTCTCGTGGATCTCCAGCACGTCAAGCTGCTTGGACCGCAGGGCGATCTGGATAGCCTGGTCGAACCGGTGCGCCGACTCGGGCCCGAACTTCCAGTCGCCGATGATCGTGATATTCGGGTCGACGCGCTTGAGCACGGCGGCGTACTCGTCGATGGCTTTGGCGTAGGATTCGGCGCTCCATCCTTTGTAACACTCGTTGCCGATGTACCACAGCTTGACGCCGTAGCCCTTGGCGACGCAGTGCTGGATGAGACGCCGGGCCGATTGCAGCGAATCGCGCTCGCGCTTGAACTTCTGACCCGACCGGATGTTGATGCCGACCATCGGCTCGGCGCCGATCTTCCTGCATAGCGCGATGTACTCGCCAAGGTCCATCCACAACTCAGGATCGCGCGGCGTGTCCTTGTAGTGCGGGTCCCAACTGTCGGACTGGAAACTGATCCCGTTGGGGTTGTCCCAGTGCCAGGTCTGCACGGCCGTCCCGCCGGGATAGCGGATCGTCCCGACCTTGGCCTGCTTGAGCCACTGGATGACTTGGGGATTCTCCCATAGCGCGTCGGGCTCATGGCCGTACACCGTGTGCATGCCCGTCAGGAGTTTGGAGATGGTCCAGGCGGGCTTGTCGGCGGCCACAGTGATTCGCACCTCGGCGTCCTTGGCCGCTACCGCCGGCGCCATCATCAGGGCACACGATATCAGCACCGCACGCATCGCAGTCACCAACCCAGGGCCTTGAGGACTCCGTGGGCGATGACCAGGTGGCCCGATGCCGTCGGGTGAACCGGCTCGGGGCAGAAGGCATCAGCGGGGCGGTGGCGGAGTTGCTGCTGGAACAGGTCGTGCGTTCGGACGGAGGCGGCCTTGAACTCGCGGGCCATCTTATGCACGACGGCGATGTACTTGGGCAGGGCCTTGAGCACCGAGGTGCGGAAGCTCGCCGGCCAGCGGTCGGCGCTGATGTAGAACGGGTCGATCAGGACGATCCTGGGGTTGCAGTGCTTGCGGGCCTGGGTGAGGATGTCGCGGTAGGTCGTCTCAAAGACGGCCGGCGTGATCGGCCCGCCGCCGAGGTTCTGGTGCAGGTCGTTGATGCCGATCTTGACGCTCAGCCAGTGCGGCCGGTGGCGCAGCACGTCGTCGCTCCAGCGGTTGCGCAGGTCGATGACGGTGTTGCCGCTGATGCCCTCGTTGATGAAGTCGATCTTCCGCTCGGGATACCGCGCGGTCGCCATGTCGACCACCTGCCGCACGTACCCGTCGCCCAGCGGCCGCGCATGCGCCCGCCGCCCGCAGTCGGTGATGCTATCGCCGATGAACACAAACGTCTGGCCGCCGTTGACCTTGAATGCCATGAGGTTGCTCCTGAAATCAGTCGGATGTCTGATGAAGCGGGATTGTACCGCAGACGCGGTTATGCACAACGCACAACTACTTCGGTTCCGTCCAGAGGTCCTTCCAGAGACTGCGCAGGGCATCGGCGCCGTCGGCGACGCGGATCAGTTTCGAGACCGTGGCAACGGCAGGGCCGGCGGCACTGCGGTGCAGCAGCATCTCGATTTCGACGACCTGCGAGGGATCGCCCGAGGCAGGAGGCTTGAGCCGCAGTTCCACCACGGCCTGTGCATGCGGCAAAAACCGCTCCTGCGTGTCCATGCACATGCCCATCCTCAGAAACAGGGCCTTCTCGTGCCGCGACTTCGCGACAATCGGCAGGGTCATCGCCACATCGGGCGCCGCAACGGTCTTTCGCAGATCGTGCGCCCATTCTTCGCCCTTGCGGGCCAGTCCCGCCGGCAGGAGCGGCGAGACCACCGGCACAATTCGCACGGTCGTGCCGTTTTTCGCGGCCGCCCGCGAGAACTTCTGGCTGGCCTGCAGGCAGTGCTGCACCAGCGGCCTGACCGCCTCGTTCATGGGGGCTTTCAGCGAAACCTCCGGCACCGGCTCCACGCGTCCACTGGCCAGATCCAGAAGCTCTACCTGCAGCACCGGACCGGCATCGGCGTTGGCCACCTGCATTCGGATCGCCGCATCGTAGTGGATCGGTCGTGGATTGCGTCTGGCGCCGGTGGTCCTGGAGACGGGGGCGGCCGAGCTGAATCTCACGATGGAGACCTCGCCGCTGCTGCTCAGTTCGCCCGTCAGGAGAGTGCAGAATCGATCCACTTCGGCAGCGTCGGTCTGATCGCTCTTGCCTTCAGGCGGAACCAGAACGAACGTGAACTTGTTGTTCGCTGGCGCAGGGACTTCAGAGGGTCGCAGCGACGGTTCCACGGCAAGCCGACCGGACGGTTCAGGGACTGGCCGAGGCAGGGCCGCTTTCGGAGGCGTCCGGGCCGCGGGAGGCGTCTTGGGCACGATGCCCTGGATGTCGGGCGGGCGCGTCTTGACGGCCTGGATCGTCTCGGCGATCCGGGTTTGTTCGTCCGCATCGGCGGTGGAGCGTTTTAGCGCCTCCAACTGCGGCAGCGCCGAGCGAGCGGACTTGCCCAGGTATGTCAGGATCGTCAGGGCGGCCGCACGCACTTCCGGATCGTCATCTTTCAACGCGGCGGCGGCCCCGCCGACGGAGGAGCGGCCCATGAAGAGGGTCAACTGGTTGTGCAGCAGCGCGGCCGTCATGGGGCAACCCGACTGGGCCGGGATCAGGCGGACCATCCTTTCCGCGGTAGCGGCGTTGAGCTGGCCGCTTCTTTCCAGCCGGATGACGCTGTCAAATCGAGCGGTGTCTTCCTTCTTGCTATAGGGCACCTTCGTCTCGAGCCGCTTCCAGGCTTGATCGATAAGCCCAGGATCGGTGGTGGCGCGGTGTGCCTCAACCATCGCGATCAGGTCGGTTCCGTCGGCTGCGCGGCGTTTCACCGGCCTGTCCCGCAGGCGATTGAAATCATCGCGTTTTTCCGCCCACATGGCCTGCAGGGTGTCTTCGACGCGGTCGATGCTTCCGCTTCGCCGGATGGTGATGGCGTCGGGTCGCTTGTAGCGGCGCAGCGTCAGGTTGAGGGTCACCTCGCCGGGCCCGGCGGGCGAAGCTTGAATCTCTGACGAGACCTGCGCCACCGGATGGAACCTGCTGGTGCCGCTCGTGCGCGGCATGCGCATCGCCGTGAAGATCATGTCCTCCAGCCCCGAGCGACTTTCCATCTCAGTGGTCAGATTCAGACGATCAGACAGTTCCGCCAGAGTGAGCATGCGGCGATGCAACTTGTCTTCGATGCCGGCCGGCAGCGACGGGTTGCGAGGGTGTAGGATCCGGATTTCCTCGGTTCCCGGTTCAGTATATCCGAGTTGTTTTTCCTTGGCCCTCTTGAAGTCAGCCACAAACGACTCTATCGCGGCGGAGTCGGCGGGCTGCGACGTCAGCTGCCGGCGGCAGAGGATTTGCCCCGTCCACAGGTTCAGCGCTTCCAGCATCCACTGGCGGCCTGAGGCGGCCTGGCGCACCGTCACGCGAACGAGGGCGTCATATTCAGCGGGGCAGTCTTCGGGCGGGCCGACGAATCGCCGCTCGTGGAAGACCAGGCCGACCTGATCGGGGTTGTGCAGACGCACGGAATCAACTTTTGAAAGCGGCCCCTCCAAAGCCCGCCAGATCTCCTCGGCCGCGACTTGAGCCTCCCCGCTTGCGGCGGGCTCGACGTCGGGAACAATCGCCACAAACACGCCGGCATAATGTTGGGGCCTCTTGTCCAGCGACGACGGATCCTCGATTGGAACGGCCAGGAACTTTTCCCGACCGGGACTCTTGGGCGCCAGGAAGCCCCGCACGTGCGGCTGTATCTTGAGCGACACGATTGCTTTCTTGATCCGTGCCAGTTCCTCTGGGGAACCGGTCAGTGCCGCCATCTTCTCCACGTCCGCCAGAGCCGGGCTGAGCCCTTTTCCCGCGTCAATCAACACGTCCAATGCAGCGGCTCGCAGGTCTGGGTCCTTGTCGGCAAGTGCCCGTTGTAATGCCGGCAGCATCGCCGGGCGCGGCGTATAAAGCAGCTTGTTATGCATGAAAGCCGCGGTATGGGGGCAGCCCTGCTGGGCGGGGATCAGGCGGATCAGATGCCAGGCGTTCGTCTCCTCAAACGGACCGGAAGCTGCCATCTTCTTGAGGACGCTCAGCCGCTTCATGTCCATTTCCGGCCCGCCGGCCGCTCTGTCTTCCAGAATGCTCCAGATCGGGTCGCAAGGTTCCTCAGCAGGGACAACGGGCGCGGAAGGTTGCTGGACGGGCGCCGGCGCGGGAGAGGGGGAGCGACCTCCCGACCTCAGCAGCGTGTACAGCCCGATAACCAACCCAGCCGCGGCCGCGGCGCTGATCAGCCATCTGACGGTGCTTCCGGTTGACAGTCGCTTGGCTGCATGAGGGGCGGTCGCATCTGCGGGAATCGGCGGTGGACCATGCCCGGGGCGAAATTGCGGCGGCACCGGAGGCGGCGATGGCGAATCTTCAAAAGAATTGGGCCGGCGTGCTGTCATACCATCCTTATCTTAGTTGCGCTGCTTCTCTTTCTTCTTGGTCCGGAGTTCGTAGCTTGCAGCCGGACGCGCGTCTTTGTATTGATCCAGGGCCCCCTGGAGCATGGTGCGAACCCGTTGGGCTTCGGGCGACAGGGCCTTGAGAGGTTTCTTCTCCAGAACATCGTTGCTGAGGTCGTAGAACGTTCCATTGCGATACAACTTGTAGCGTTGGTTCCGGGCCCACTCCTGGCCGGCCGGGCCGCCGTTCCGCGAGAACCAACAATAGATCCATTGTCTTGGAGTCGCCGGTCAATTGTTCTCATGAGCTCTCCTGGCTTACAGATGCCTCACACCAGCCCTTTGTGTTTTCGCAGCACCCATTCGATGCATTGCAGCGACAGCAGCATCAGCAGCAGGACGACCAGCGGCCAGTCGAGGGGCTTGGGTTTGCCCAGGGATTTGTGGACGACGACTTCCTGGGGTTTGGGGCGGGTCTGGAGTTTGAGGCTTTCCAGCAGCGGGCCGACCTCGCGCAGGGGGGCGTATTGCCCGCCGCTGGAGCGGGACATCTCGCTCAGCAGGTCCAGGTCCGGCGTGACGGTCTCAGACTCCAGGTCGCGCGAGACGACCTCGAACTTGTGCTCGGCGGCGAGCTTCTTGCCCGCCACCGTCGCCTCGATGTTCAGGCTGTAAACGCCCGGCGTCATCAGCCGGCGCAGCACGCCGGTGCGCATGACCGGCCCCTCGGCCGTGGTAATGAGCTGGCGGGAATTGTCCGGTCCCGTCAGGACAACCGTCGCCGGGGCCTTGGGCATGGGCAGCCCGCGCGGGTCTTCGACGCCGGCGGTGATGTTGATGATCTCGGCGCCGGACGTCAGCGCCTGCAGGTTGTAGCTGCCGCGATCGGTCGCCACCCACACGTTGCCCTTAGGCGCCGACAGGAACAGCCCCACCTGCCGCCAGAACCGCCGCTGCAGCGCCGCGGTGTCTTTGGGATTGAGCACCCAGCGCCACGTGGTGTCGAAAGCCACCGCCAACGACCGCCCCTTGCCGTACTGCTGGGCCACGATCAGTGGATGGTTCTCGCTGCTGCGCGCCAGCACCACCGCGGCGGGCTTTAAGCCGCCCAGCTTGTTGGCGCCCGACAGCGGCGCCAGCGACGCCCAGGCGGCCGCCGCGTCGCCGGCGTCGATCTGCATCATCTCGTCGCGCAGCCCCTCTTCGGTGGGCACGACGCGCACCTCTTTGTCGATCTGACCGTCCGAGGCGGCCATCTCCACCGGCAGGGCCTGCGCGACGGCGGTGGCGTCCCACTTGCCGTTGGCGAAGCTGTCGGTCCCGCCGATCATGCACAGGCCCTTGCCGTATTTCTCGACCAGCTCGCGGATGATCTCGCACTGCTGGGGCGTAAAGCACGAGGCGGGCACGTCGCCGAGGATGATGGCGTGGTACCGCAGCCATTCCTTAATGTCGACCGGAAGGGTGTTGGGCGTGCCGGCGCCGGCGGGCGCCAGCAGCACGCGCCGGTCGACGCCGAACCGCTGCCCCGTCGACAGCGCCTGCGTGATGTACTTCGACTCGTACCGGAACCGCCCCTCGACGTACAGGATGCGGATCTCGCGGTCCACCACGTGAACCAGCGCCGCGGCGCTGGGGCGGCCCAGAAGGCCTTCGATCTTCTCCCCCGAAGCCTCGGCCGTCACCGTCAGGCGCTGGTAGCCGCTCTGCGTGGGCACGTGGACGAACTGCACGTTTTCCGACAGCACGTCGGAGGCCACGGGCAGGTCCTTCTTGCCCACCACCGTCTCGCCGAAGCGGCAGACGACGCTGACCGATCGCCCCTTCAGACCGGTGGCCTTGACCTGGGCGTTGATGGGCAGGGAGTTGAAGGCCTCGACTTCCTTCTGCATGTCCTGCGGCAGCGTGACGCTCAGGATGCGCATGAACTTTTCGGGCGAGGGCGAGCCCACGCCGACGGTGTAGATCGGCAGCGTGCTGGCGCGGGCGAAGGTCTGCGGGCGCGTCGCGTCGGTGGCGGCGGTGTTGTTGCATCCGTCGCTGACGAGCACGATGGCCGTCACTGCCCGCGAGGTGGCCTGGTGGGGCTCGACAGCGGCGGCGAGCGAGTCGCCCAGGGCGGTAGAGGCGCCGGTGGCATCGGTCGGCAGCGGCATGGGGCCTGGGGCGTCGGGGGGCATCGGCACGGCGGGGCGGGCCTTGCTGTCGAAGGGGACCAGCTCGATGTCGCTGTGCTTGAAGATTTCGCCCAGGGCGCGGCGCTGGTCGTTCAGGGCCAAGTACACCGAGGTGATGCGGCTGACGGGGCTCTGCCCTTCGGGCAGGCTGGTGAGTTTGTAATCGGGGGGCATGTCGCGGCGCTGCATGGAACTGGAGACGTCGACGGCCAGCAGCACCAGCCCCCGCACATCGGTGGTGGTGCGGTATTCCAGCGCCGGACCCAGCGCCCACAGCGCCAGCAGCAGCACCGCCAGCAGCCTCAGCCCCAGCAGCAGGGCCTTGGCCTTGGGTTTGAGCGGCGTGGTTGTGCTGGCGTATGCCCGGACGGACCAGGCCAGCGCCGCCGCGGCCAGGGTGACGACTTGTCCGGCCGGGGTCCAGAACAGGCACAGCAGCATCAGAGCCATCAGAGCGCTGGAGACGGCGCCGGCCAGGGCGAAGGCCCGTGCGCGTCCGTCGCGGCCTCGAATGGCGGCGCCGATGGCGGCGATGATCGCCGGTGCCGCCAGGGCGGGCAGGGCCAGGGCGGGGAAACCCCACCACGCTCCGACGCCGGCCAGCGCCGCGCCGCCGGCCAGTGCAGCGGCCATCGTTGCCGCCGCGCCGCGTCCGCCGCGCCGCGCCAGGCGCAGCGTCATAAAGATCGCCTCGCCCACCAGCGCCGCCGCGGCGACGACCGACAGCAGCACCGGCCAATTCGGAGGCTCCAGCACCAGACTGACGCCCAAGAGGCTCATGTCTGCAGAGTAACCGCCGCCGCGGCAAGAATAAAGGCGTTACTCGCAGCGCGGGCGGCGCCGGCAAATCCATAACGGATGCGGATTCCGGAATGCGGATCAGCGGCTTGATCAATCGACGATGGGGCGGGAACGATTTTGCATTCCTCACGCTCAACGTGAGGGTTTATCATGAGGCCGGGCGGCATGGCGACACGTGCCGTTCAGTGGGCCTCCATGAACGTGCCTGGCGGGAATCTCCGCCCCAGGCGGGGCAGTGACAAGGACACCGACGTGCGTAGTATCTCCATGAGCCTGGAAGGTTGCAGTCCGCCGCGCGGGGGACGCATGCCCGCATCGGCCGTTCTGCTGACGGTTTTGCTCTGCGGCCCGCTGCAGGCGGGGGTGGTCGAATACACCGATCGGACGGAGTGGGAAAGGGCCGTCAAGCACTTCACGCCCGTTCGCTTCGCCAACGAAAAGCTGGAGAAGAATGTTCCGCTCAACGCCGGGCTGATCACGATTGTGGCTACCGGAACCGGTTCTGTGGGGATCGGAGCGGCCAAGGACGGCACGCTCTCTCTGAGCGGAAGCGGCACGACGGCGCCGTGGTTTCGCCATACGATCACGATCAACGGCGGCAAGGTCTGCGCCGTCGGCTGGGACTTCTCGCATCCCGGTTACAAGGGGATGTACAAGTCCGTGCTCACGCATGACGGCGGCACGATCGAGAAGATCTGGCCGGAGAACAAGGGCAAGGGGTTTCTGGGGTACATCGACACCAAGGGCAAGACCATCAGCGGGTTCTGGTTCGGCTCGACCGGACGATGCAACTTCACCGGCGCCGGCGTCGAGAACATCTGCCTGAGCAATCTTCAGCCGCCGCCGGGTCTGGACTCGGTGCCGCCGGAATGGGCGGCGTTCGACATCCAGTACAAGGCGACCTGGGACCAGACGCTGGCGGCCAACACCGAGCAGCAGTGGCAGAAGGAGTTTGCCACCGGGACGCCGGCGCTCAAGAGCTATCTGGCCAAGGGTGAGGACGCCGTGCGGTTCGTCATCGCCCTGCGAAAGATCCGATTGCTCAAGGCCATGATCGAGCGGTTCCCCGACGAAAAGGCCAAACACGCCCAGGCCCACAAGACCATCGCCCAGACCAGCCGCGAAATGATCCTGCCGTGGTGGCCCGACCCCGAGAGCAGCCCGCTGGGCGCGCTGGACCCGCCGGAGATCGACCGTGAAATCACCACGCGATGGGAGGCCCTGGCCGGGGCGGCCAAGTCGCTCCAGGCGTCCGAATCGCTTCATCCCGACGACGTGCAGGGGCTGCTGAATCTGCTCGCCCAGCGCGACGCGCGTCTGCAGATCAGCCCTTGGCACTTCGTCTCGTACCGCCTGGCGATGGAAGACCTGTTGGAGCACCTGTCCGCCTCGCAGCTCGCGCGGGTCCGCGCAGCCCAGGAAGAATACGCCGTCCGCTTCGCCGGCGAACTGGCTCGCACGGGAGACTTCGACGAAGCCGCCAGGCTCTCCCGACGTGCCCCCTGGGCCCGAAGCGTTCATGAACTCCTGCTCGATCTGAGCGAGCGGGCCCTGCAGCAAGGGCGCTGCCAATGGGCGATGGCGTCGCTGAACGATCTGCTCGATCATGCCGACGATCCGGAAATCCGCCACGCGGCCCAGGCCGCCAGGTGGGTTGCGATGGCGCGGCAAGGCACCGCCCCAGCCCTGCACGCTGCCGCCATGGCGGAGGTTCCCGATGAAACGCCCATGCCCTGGCGGGGCGGGACCCTTACCGCCTCGGCGATCAAGAAAGCACTGCTGGGCCCCAGCCGCGGCGGCGAGGTGGCGCTCGCCGATCTGGCCCGCAAGAGCGTCCAGTTGCCCGCGGGCTGGCCCGGCGACCAGCGATGCACCGACGGTCCGCAACTGGACTTCGGTCTGCATACGCCCTGGCCGATCAGCCAGGTCCAGGCCACCGACCGGGCGATCTACGTGATGGGCGCCGCGCGCGTCGCTCGCTTCAATGCCGACGGCAGCGGACCGCTCTGGACCGGCTCGCTGCTTGAACCCGCCGCCGCGGCGCCGTGGGACCCCGCCGCACTGGATCGCTACATCAAGAGCGTCAAGCCGGATACCCGATTCGAGCGGCGGGGGGTCTGTGTGCGCGGCGAAACGTCCTCGGCCTTATCCGATGACGGCCGGTTCATCTACCGCCTCGTGGCCGCGGCCAAACAGAGCGTGGTCGCGCTGAGTGCTGCCGATGGCCAGGCTCTCTGGTCTACCGCCGCTCGCGACGACTGGCGAAGCTTCATGCCGATGAGCCGTCCGGCCGCTGCCGACGGGCGCGTGTATGTGCTGGCCGTTCCTGCCGCCCTGGGCGCCGACGCCGGTCTGGGCGGGGGCAAAGACGCCGGACCGGCGGTTCTGTGGCGGCTGGTCTGCGCGGACGGTCGCGACGGCCGCGTGCTGTGGACCCAGCCGCTAAGCTGGCAGCCGTTCACGCTGCTGGACAGCGCCCGCGGGGCCGGCGGAGTGGCAATTTACGACGGCTGGGTCTACTGCTCGACGAGCATGGGAATCGTGGCGCGCTGCGATGTTCGCGACGGCGCCCTCGACTGGGTTCGCGGCTACGCCAGCACCGCCGACGTCGACCCGCAGGCAGAGAACTTCAGTCGCGAGGGCTCCGCGCCGCTGCTGTCCGGCCAGACGCTCCTGCTGGCCCCGCGCGACCATACCGGCGTGATGGCCATGCGATGCGACAGCGGACAGTTCCTCTGGGAAACCATGGCCGTTCCGTCCGACAGGCTCATCGCCGTCAGCGGCAATGTAGTGCTAGCCGTCGGTCCGCGAAGGCTCTGCGCGCTGGACCTGGCCGGCGGGCGTGTGCTCTGGTCGCGCGAGTTCCCCCAGGGGACGCTCTCGCAAGGCGCCCTCGCCGGCGGCTGTGCGATCGTGACGTCGGCGGGCAAGTTGCACCGCATCGCCATTTCAACGGGGCAGGATGTCGAGAGCGTGGATCTTCAACCGCCTCCTGCGCATCCGGTGGTGCTGGAGGGCGCGCTGCTGGATGTGAAGGCCCCTTAGCCCGGAAACACCTTTGCACCGCAGAGATCGCAGAGACCGCAGAGGCATATGTTTTTAGCATGATGCCTCTGCGCCGGGTGGCATGGCGACCCACGAGAAACTCAAAGTGTGTCGCCATGCCACCCCGCGCCTGACCTGTGGACGCTGAGGATGTCAGAAATAAACAACCTCCTTCCTCTGCGACCTCTGCGACCTCTGCGGCTTGTTCCATCCCTGTAGGTCAAAGGCGGATACTCTTTTCAGGCAGATCTCGCGGAAGTTATGGAGTGGACTTGCGCAGCGGGGCATAGAATTTGAGTGCTGTGACGGAACGGATGATCGGGACGGATCCCGTTGACAAATGAATAGAGGTGTTTCATGCGTACTATCTCACGCCAAGAATTAGTGGACTGGCTGGATAGTGACGAATGGGACGGCGTCCTGATCGACGTGCTTCCGGAAGAATCGTTCCGTGATGTGCATGCCGCCGGGGCCATCAACGTGCCGCTGGGCGACGAATTTGAACGTCGCGTGCGGCAGGCGGCTCCGGACAAGGTCAGAAACGTTGTCCTTTATTGTGGAAGCAGTCAGTGCCCGGCCTCGCAGGAGGCGGCGCTGAAGATGGAGGAGATGGGATACTCCAGAGTATTTGTGTTCAAGGGTGGTCTGGATGAATGGCAGCGGGCAGGACTGCCTCTTGAGGGGGAAAAGGTGGAGGCGCCTGCTTTCTCGCCGCCTGGATTCGATATCTGACGAGGGCTGTGCGCGCCGGATTTCTGACCGGCGAACTCGAAGGCCGAGCGTCGGCCTGAAGGATACCTATACGGGGCCGGATTCAGACGGCGCGCACCGCCTCGTCAGTGAACTTGACAGCAGACCACGGAGGGAGACCTGGAAATGCGGCACGGTTGGAGCGCTGTCAGACCCGCCATCCGGCAAGCGGGCCTGATAAGTGCTACTGACCGTGCCGTTTTTTTTATGCGCTTGTCCGCTCAGTTACCGGAGAAAAGTCGCGGCGGAGGAACTAACCCGAAAACTGCATGAACCGCAGAGATCGCAGAGTACGCAGAGAAGCAAATGGCTCAAAACAAGACCATCTAACGTCGCCGTCGGCGTTAATCTGAAAAACAGACTGTCCATGCGCCCCGCTTCGCTAGT